>CAZBKU010000384.1:0-1190 GCA_964492585.1 uncultured Thermoplasmatales archaeon
CGCTTGGCAGCGCTCGATCGTGTACCGGATGGTTAGATCCGCGGCGGTGGGCGTGGACGGGGACGTCCAGGCGAGCTGGAGGGTCTCTTTCTGGCTGGTGGGGGTGACGGTCAGGTCCTGGGGTCCGTCGCTGCTCGGGTTCGTCATCGCGCAAGCGATCTCCGACTGGGGTCCCGGGCCCAGCGGGTTCTTGGCCCGCACCGCGTAGCAGTAGCTGTCTCCGGGGGATAGGCTGGTGTCGTCGAAGCTCGTGTCGGTCACGGTCCCTTGGGTTGCAAGCGGTTGGCCTTGTTGGCAGGTGTGGGGGGCGTGGGCCGGACAGCGGACCACCTCGTAGCTTTGGATGGCGAGGTTACCGGTGTCGGCCGGGCGCTGCCAATCCAACTCGATCGTATCCGTGCCCGCCGATGTGGCTTGAAGCGAGCGGGCTTGGCCTGGAGCTGTCGGCGTGAACGCACAACGAAGGTCGACGCGGGGCGTGAGCTTGGTTTGGCCGTCCGGGGAGGTGTACCTGCTGGCGACCTGGTAGCACCAGGGCGTCGAGTCGTCGGTGACGCCGGTGTCGGTGAAGGTGTGGACGCCAGTGGGTACCGTGGTCAGCGCGCTGAAGTCGTCGTCGGTGGCGCACTGGCCGGGCTGGGAGCGCTGGCACCGGTAGATCTCGTACTCGATGACCCGATCGTCGTTGAGCGGTTCCTGCCAGGAGACGGTGACCTCGTCGGCCTGGGGACCGGGGTGGACGGACAGCGTACCCGGCATGGGCACGTCGCCTAGGCGGTCTTCCAGTTCCTCGTAGGGGAGGCCGGACATCGGGTCGACCTTGTCGAGGGCATCGGGGTCTGGGGTCCACGAGTTGGAGACGGTGCCAGCAGAGGCTTGGACGTCGCCGACGAACCATCCCAGGAAACGCTCCCGGAGGTTGAGCCGTTCGCCGCCTTCGGCGGCGGTGGTCTCGTCGTTGAGGATGCCGCCACCTCCGTCCCCTCGTGGGGTGCGCTGGATCTGGAGGGAGAACTCGAACCGGACCAGGTCAGCGGACTCCTCGGGGATGTCAGAGAACTGGAGGACGGTCCGGCTCCAGGGCAGCTGTCGTTCTTGGTCAGCATCGTGGGTGAGACCCGTGCAGAGGGGCTCGTCGCCGACGGCGCTGGCCGAGCTGAACCCTGGCCCGCCGGAGGCCGGGGCCAGAT
>CAZBKU010000384.1:1200-2124 GCA_964492585.1 uncultured Thermoplasmatales archaeon
GACGAACCGGGCGCAGGCTTGGACCGTGAGGTAGTCCGTGCTGCGGTCAACCTCCAGCATGCGGGCTTCGTCGAACGAGAGCGTGAGGGACCCGGTCTCCTGTGCGGCGCGGACGAGGTCCGAGCCGCCTTCCAGGGTCAGGTACTGGGTGATCCCGTTGACCTCGACCTTGTGCTCTTCGGCCCCGAAGGAGACGTTGTACCGGCTCGTGGGGCTGAGGAGGGCACCGGGATGCATGTGCCAGACGCCGTCGCGAACCGCTTCGCTGGGTACCGGGACCAGGGGCTCGGACCAGACGCAGCGTGGACCCTCGGCGGGGTCGAGCTGCTCGTCTGGATAGGTCTTGGAGGCGCACTGGATCCTTTGGTGGGGGGTATCCTTGGCCTCGAGGAGCGAGTCGCCGATGGCGGCTGTACCGTTGTGGTTGACAAAGGTCTCTAGCTTGTCGTTGAGGAACTCGCGGGTGTCCAGGGCCACCGGTTCTTGGTCGGTGGTCCGCTGGCCCGTCAACGCCTGGCCTTGGACCGGACTGTACGGGCCCATCTCCTGCATGTTCGGGCCGGCCTGGAGGACGTCGGTCCGGTCGTCGGAGTCTAGGACGACCTGGGCCCCGTCGAACTGACGCTCCATGTCGAGGTCGTGATCCAGGCTGACGGCGACGTCGGCCAGGCCGGCCAGGTTCGCCCCGGCCAGGCGGATCGCACCCTTGGTGTCGCGGGGTGCCTTCTTGGTCTCGGGGTCCTGGAAGGTTGCCGCGCCGCCCGACACCTGCCAGCCTTGGCTGTCCTCGGTGGTTGTGGGTGTCAGTGCCTGGAGATCGATGAGCGAGCGGATAGGCGCGGCCGAGGAGGCGGTGAGCTCGTCGGCCTCGGCGGTGACGCGGAGGACGACCGAGGGGTCCCCGCCTGGCAGGAACTCGGGGAG
>CAZBKU010000385.1:0-2120 GCA_964492585.1 uncultured Thermoplasmatales archaeon
GGGGAGACCCGCTGCCGGACCTCCACATCAGCGACCTCGATGGCCTGCATGGGAGCCAGGTCCCTGGCTCGACGACCATCCAGGGGGAAGCGGTTGTCGGCAGGGTCCTGGTCCTCGAGCCCCTGAGCTGACACCCTGGCGGTGAGACAGAACCACTGCCCCGAGGAGCCCTCGGGCACGGACCACAAGAGGGTCTCGTTCGTTCGAGCATCGGGCCCGAGAGCCACCGTGGTACGAAGCGTCTGACGACCCGCCGCCTGCTCCGGGGGACAGACGGGCCTGTCCCCGTCGTGCGCGGTGTGGAGCTGATCGTACGCGAGGACCTCGAGGACGACCTCGGCCTCCTGGACGGCCAGGCGGCCCGTGTTGTTGACCTGGACCCGGACAGGGATATCCGTGCCAGGCCCCGGACCGAACCGGTCGAGGTCGTAGGGAGCCTCGAGCGTGACGGGTCCGACCTCCAAGTCGAGGGAGAGCGGCCTGTCGTAGAGCTTGATCCCCGCCAGGGACCAGCCCCACGGATCGACCAACCGGTCAGCTGCGCCCGTCCGCGTGTCCAAGGCTGCGAACGCGACCCGGACGACCCGGTTGGCGGGGTCCACCCCGAGCGCCTCCTTATCCAGCGGGAAGATGTCGGTCCGCAACCCCGAGCCGTTGGTGTCGAAGAGCGTCGGCAGGCCGCTTGGTCCCTCAAGGACGAACTGGTCGTCGAAGTGGTAGAACCCCTCGCCGGGTCGGTTCGTTCCTGTGACCTGGCGAACGGAGCCATCGCTTCGCTGCAGGTGGGGCATCGGGTAGCCGGTCTCGGGCTGGATGGGCCTCGTCTCCGACCACCTGCACCGTGGATCCTCGCCCACGTCCTCTCGGGTGCAACCCGGTGGCAGCGTCTCGACGAGGAGCGTGAAGGCGTGGTTGATCCGGAAGGTATCCTCTGCGTCGTCGGAGTCAAAAGCCCAAGGGGTCGCGTAGGCGTGCCGGATCTCCAGGGCTGGAGATTCGACGGCCGGCAGTGGGGTGGGCGAGGTGAAGAAGAGTGTGGAGAGCGCACCCTCCTCCTGGTCGAGATGCCAGACCATCGGGGCTTGGCCGGTGTCGTCGGTCCACGATGCCTGGGTCCTTCGCCAGCCGTTGTTGTCGGTCTGACGGTCCTCCTGTCTCGTGGCCCAGCCGCCTGAGCCGAGTGCGTTGCTCCGTTCAGCACACCACATGCCGGTGCCGCCCTGGTTCGGTGCTCCCATGGGCACCCAACACGGGCTGTCGGCCTGCAGGGTGGTCCGTTGCTCTGGCGGGACTTCCTGGTTAAGGAGCGAGATCGGGAGCACATCATTGCAGCGATCCCTGAGGGCACCGACCTCGCTCTGGTCGTCAGCCGCGGTTCCTCTGACCTCATCGCAGACTGGGCGGCCACCGGCGATGATCTCGGCACGCGTCGCCCTTCTCTGGTTCAACACGCTCTCGGCTTCACAGCCTGCGGTCTGCTCGGTTTCCTCGATGCGGCCTTCGCAGGGGTCCAGGCCCTGGCCCGTGGTCTTGAGGATGGTCACGCGTTTCTCGCCAGGGCGATCGACAGGGATCCCGGTGAGGTTCGCATGGTCAACCCGGATGGCCTCCTCGGGGTCCCATGCAACGAACGTGACCTGCTCCAGGCCTAACCGCCAGACGTCGTTCACGCCCGTGGACTCGGCGATGATCTGGCTGACGTCGATCCTGGCCTCCCGCCAACCGGCGTCGAGATAAGCGTCCAGGCACTTGTCGCAGTCTCGTCCTTGCTCGCCCGTCGGTAGCCGGATCGACACGACCTGGGCCTCGGACCGGGCAGGGCCGAAGGCGTCCGGGGTCACACCTGTGTCCGTGGTCGCCGAGAGAGGCCCCCGGACGTGGAACCGGATCTCGAGGATCCTTGGCGAGGCAGCCGCATACCGGAGATCCAGAGTCAAGTCCTTGAGGCCCGTGACGTTGTCCTGATATACTGAGGGCCCTCCCCCACGGAGCCCTAACACCCCATCCTGGCCGGCCAGGATCCCGGTAGCGTTCTGGGGATCGGGTAGGGCTGGGTAGCCGACGAGCTTGGCTCCCGTGACCACCTGGTTACCGCTAGCAAGGTTACTGGTCCGTTCAAG
>CAZBKU010000386.1:0-2113 GCA_964492585.1 uncultured Thermoplasmatales archaeon
CCAAGCAGCGGGATTCGAGTACTACTCCAAATACCTTTCACTCTTCACTGGGACCTCCTTCTAGGAGGACTGCTCAAAAGGCCATCTTGGGGACTTAAGAGGGTCTTCCAAGGGTTGGTACGAGGGGTTCTCATATCTATGGGCGATGATCTTCACTATTATCGTAGAGATTAGCGATGAGGTTGACAGCATATCGCGATGAACCCCTACCAAGTCCTCGATGATACCCTAGAAACGACCCCCTGGCACGGATCTAGGCGCGTCGAGCCGGCCCGCAGACCTCTAAGACCGTGCCTGGCAGCGATGGACACCTGGACCCTGAGGCCCGGCCCACGATCGACCCGAACCCCTGGCCCGCGACCGATGGAGAAGGCCTGGCGGAATGCCGTCTAATCTCTACCAACACCTCGATGATGACCTACCATCATTCCGCTATCTTTCTAGAAAGAAAACCCTATAGAAACACCCAATAATACGTTTATCAGAGGTTAGATCCTCGATGAAGAATAAGACATCGACCTCGAAGAGATCCGGATTTATTATCGGACTATTGACCGTCGCACTGCTCGTGATGGGAGGCCTGGCGCCGACGGCCATCGCGGAGGGGAGCGGCAGCGGCGAGGGGGGGCCGTCGTGTGTGGAGGTGGGAGCCCCTGGGGGGTCACCCTGGGTCCAAGTGGATCCCCAATGCGATCCGGTCCCGGACCACCTCGTCCCGCCACTCTAGGCCAGGACGAGCCCGATACGATCTCTCTTACTCTCCGTTCATCTTCTACCAACAACCCGTCCACCTACTCCCAAGCCCGGGGAACGAAGGTATTTCGACCCCCTGGAGCATCCCTCGTCCAACCAGCGCGAACCCTTGATACAATGCAGAGGCTTGGATCGACCGGGATGATCGCACTCCTCCTCCTTGCTCCGATCTGGGGGTACCCACTCTCCACAGCCGGCGAAGGCTCCCCCCAGCTGGCGGCCCGGGAGGAGATCGGCGTGTCTGGGCAGATCGACGCAAGGGACACCCAGGGGGCCCTTCGGGCCCAAGGTCTCGGGGAGACCACCTCTCTCGGATTGTCAGCCGACAGCGTGAACGCGACCATGACCTTCCGCCGGGGCGCGCTGGTCGGCCATCCGGACGCAGACCCCCTAACCCGTTACCGAGCCGAGGACGGCCGAGCCTCGCACGCCTTCAAGGGAGGCGTGGACGTGACGGTCGCTTCCCCCCATGGCCCCGGCGAGGCTCTGGCGTTCGATAGCGGGAGGAACACGGACCTGCAAGCCAGCGGCACCGGCCACTTCCCTGCCCATGTCATCGACCAGGCCTACATCGTCCGAGCAGGTGACTCCCCGGAGGCAGAGAACCAAGGGAAAGGAGAGGCGGTCTCCTTCTGGTACCAACCCCCCCGTCCTTGGGTCTCCCTGTCCGGCGCCGACCGTGGCACCGTCACCGGCGACTTCTCCCTCTTCATCAACAACGTCACCGTCTCGATCTACCAGGATGGAGAGGAGGTGTGGCGGAACTGGACCGGTTACCGCGAGGAGAGCCCGGACCAACCGGTGACCCGGTACGAGGAACGGATCTTGATCCTGGAGGTGACCGACGGCCTGCTGGAGATCGGGAGCGATGACCGCGTCCAGCTCCTCGGTCCGTCGATCGACGTCGAGACCGTTGGCGCGGTGGCCTCCGGCGCTGTCGAGGGGCGGTTGACGTCCCAAGCCGGCACCTTCCTGTTCGACCGTGAGCCGATGACGCTCGAAGGCCGTGGCCGGTTGACCCTCTCCGCGCCAGCCCCGGACCGACCCGGGGGGCCCGGCCTGTTCCTCTCTGTGGATCCAGCCTCGGCGTTCGAGGTGGACGGCGGCCAACGCGTGGCCCAGGGAGGCGACGGCATGCTGGGGGGCCTGCCCACCTGGGGGCTACTGACCCTGGCCGGCGTGCTCCTGGCCACCCCGGCAGCCGTCCGGTTCATCCGACGGGACGGAGGGCCGGTCACCGTCTGGCGAGACCGCCGCTACACCAAGTCGATGACCCAAGGCAGGGAACTGGCCAGCGGACGGGACTTCGCGGCCGCGGCCACCTGCTTCCGCCGGGCCACCCGGGCACGCCCCGAGAAGG
>CAZBKU010000387.1:0-2111 GCA_964492585.1 uncultured Thermoplasmatales archaeon
CCCGTCGGGCTCATAACCCGGAGATCGGTGGTTCAAATCCACCCCCCGCTATCCTCGACCAAGACCGCCTCTTGAGCCGCGGCTCTGCTCGGGCGTCCCGCTACCGGCAGAGGTGTTATGAGCCCCCCGGGACTCATCGGCCTATGCGTCAACCGTGGGGGCTTCTGGTCGCGCTGATCCTCGTGAGCGTCAGCCTGGCTGGGTGCTTGGGCTCGTCCTCCGACGGGTCCTCGGACCCGACCGGGGCAGACCCCGGCGACGACACGATCGAACGTCTCGAGGCATCCGGTTGCCGTGAGCAGATCGGCATCTTCGGCATGGACGCTGCGACGGTCTCCCCCCACATGCCGGAGGGGTTCGAACCCATGCCGGTGCTGCCGCCGGAGGTCTACCAGGGCGCCGACCCCAGCGGGCAGACCGCCACCCTGCTCCTGGTCGGGTTCGTCTGCGATCAGCCGTCGATGACCCTCTTCCTCCCGCTGGTCCCCGTGATGCCGCCCGAGGAGCTCCGGGAACCTGAGGTCTACTACCACGCCGTGGCCCTCCCCTGCATCGGCGATGATGCCACGGCCACGATCATCGAGACCTGGGGCGCACCGTGCCAAACGGGGACGACCGCCATCGAGCCACAGGTCGAGCTGCCGGCCGGTGCCGTGTGGGACCTTGCTGCAGGGAGCCCGACGTTCACCGTCACGATGCAGGGCAGCGCCCCGGCCTCCGAGACCCCAGCCGGTCCCGAATGGGTCCGGCTGTTCCACGCGCTGGACGGCCAGCTGTGCTCGGTCAGCGATACACGGGTCGAGGTCCACGAGCACTGGCAGTTCGGGTCGGCCATGGTGACCGTGGAGGGCAGCGCCGGGTTCCCCGTGCCCGACCAGCCGGGGATGGGATCGTTGGGCATGCCTGGGTTCGCGCTGAACGTGACCCGGGTGCCCAATGGCGGGGTCGGCGGGCCGGCAGGCTCGACCTCCTGCGTGTGACCAGGACGGTCAAGCCCCAGGGCTCGGGGGGTCACGCCAAGCCGATCTCTTCCCAGGCCAAGCCTTGGGCCTCGGCCCGATCATGAGCCTGGCAGAGCTCAGGGCGTCGATGACCCCGCCTCCCCCGCTCTCTCCTAGGCCGGACCCACGGTAGGACCGCGGGACCCTGGTCCATAGCTGTACCACAAGGAGGGTAGGTCCCACCAAACGAGCCTCTAGGTGATGCCAACCGCAGGCCCTGGGCTCTCGGCCACGCTCGTGGTCCTCCTGCTGGGCGGCGCGGCCGCCGGTACGGCCTCCATGGATGTCGCCGAGGACCTCGAAGGCGACCTCAAGCTCTTGATGAAGAACACGATGCGGGATCTGGACGTGGGCTGGTTGGACGCCGTGTCCGCTTACGGGAACCACACCGGCGAGGCCTACGACCGGATCCAGGTCCTGGTCCGGGCCGACGGGACCAGCCAAACGATCACCGTGGACGAGCTCCTGATCCTCGATGCGTCGGGCAACGAGCTTGCCACGACGATCGAACCGGTGCGCGATGACGACGGCTCGCTGGCCGACGGCGAGCTGGGGCCCGACGACATGGCCCGGTTGACCATCGAGCTCGCCGAGCCGGTGACCGACGACCGGCTCGAGCTGACCGTCCACCATACCAGCAAGCCACCGCTCCAGCTCCACCTCGGTCTGCCCAACCACCCCGACAGCGACTCGACCCGGTTGGACATCCACCGGGACTGGTGATGCCACCAGGGGGTCGCTTGGCAGGACGCCGGCCGGTCGGCGTCCCCCTCACCGGCCGACGTACCTCGTTTTTTCCACGACCTGACGGAGTAGATGACCGCATCGTGGGCTGAACCGCCGTCCGTTGTGCCGAACGGGTTAAGTAGCTATATCGTGCTACATGGAGACTAGGGAGACCCTACAGGAGGCTTCAGGAGCATGAGGCGAACGATCATCGTGGCGGTAACGCTAGCGCTTGTGACGGTACCGGCGGCGTCCATGGCCCACGAGGGCTCCGGGACAGACACCGACCTGGTACTGAGGAACGTCTGGGACATCTTCGGACCTGGCTGTAACGTCGACAACGACGCGGTCTGTGAGGTGGACAGCGAGGTCGAGGGCGCCCTC
>CAZBKU010000388.1:0-2111 GCA_964492585.1 uncultured Thermoplasmatales archaeon
GTGTCTACATCCCGACCCGCGTGCTCCCGATGCTGCCCCCGCGCCTGGCCGACGACCTGTGTTCGCTCCGGGACGACGAGGACCGGTTGGCCATGACCGCGGTCATGCGCGTGGCCCCCGACGGTCAGGTGACCGAGACGGCCTTCCACGAGTCGGTCATCCGCGTCGACGAGAACCTCTCCTACGACCAGGTCAACGACGCCATCGAGGAGGGCACCGAACCGTTCGCCAGCCTCAAGGCCCTGGCCGACCGCCTGGACCAGCAGCGCCGGGGCTTGACCCTGGAGACCGACGAGCTCAAGGTCCACATCGACTCCGAGAAGGTCGACCCGCACCTCAAACAGGGCAGCGAGTCGACCCGGATGATCGAGCGGTTCATGGTGGCCGCCAACGAGGCTGTGGCCGAGCACCTCACCGAGCACGAGATCCCGACGCCCTACCGGTGCCACCCCCTGCCCGATCGGTACGGCGTCGATCAGTTCAACAAGCGCATGGCCACCATGGAGCAGCCCTTCGCGATCCAGCTGCCCGAGCCCGAGGAGGACGAGGAGGCCCCCGGTGAGGACGCCGAGGAGGACGACTTCCTGGATGCGCTCAAGGGCGGCAAGGTCGAGCTGGTCAGCGGCGGGTTCGTCAGCGATGAGGAGGACGAGGAGCCCGATCAGCCCGACGAGGAGGCCGAACCCGAGAGCAGCGGGGCGCCCAAGATGAAGGGCCTGGCCCAGCTGTCCCCCGAGGAACGGGAGGCCTGGTTGGCGCCCTTCGTCGAGATCCTCGACCAGCTCGACACGGTCGACGACGACCAGCTAGCCGACCTGATCCAGTTCAAGCTGTTGTCCTGCATGGGCCGTGCCTACTACACGCCCGAGAACGTGGGCCACTTCGGCCTGGGCAGCGCCTGCTACCTGCACTTCACCAGCCCGATCCGGCGCTACCCCGACCTGGCCACCCACCGCCAGCTCAAGTGGCTGATCCAGGGCGGACCCGACAGCGACGAGGAGATGCCCCACGACGCCGAGCAGCTGGCGCGTCTCTCGGCCAAGAACACCGAC
Source organism: uncultured Thermoplasmatales archaeon (assembly GCA_964492585.1). Classification (GTDB taxonomy): domain Archaea; phylum Thermoplasmatota; class SW-10-69-26; order SW-10-69-26; family SW-10-69-26; genus CAYXGD01. The sequence continues at coordinate 1,053 of CAZBKU010000388.1, forward strand.
CAGGCCGTCGAGGCCGAGCAGACCGAGCGCGACCTGATCGCCGTGGCCATGGCCTTCGAGGCCCGCACCGACCGCTGGCAGGGCAAGCACAGCGCCATGGTCAACGGGATCACCAAGGGCAGCGTCTTCCTGAGCCTGCCCCGCGGCGTCGAGGGACGCCTGGGCACCAAGGACATCCCGGGCGGGCCCTGGAACGTCGACCAGGCCGGCAGCATGCTTTTCAAGGGCAGCATCGACGATCCCAGCATGGGCATCGAGGACCTGCCCGGCAGCGACTGGCGGGAGATGGAGGACCCCGGGTCCGGCGAGCTCGTCCACGTCCGCCTGCGCCTGGGCGACCGGGAGCAGGTCACCATCCGGGACTACGACCTGGTCCGCGGTCGCATCCACTGCCGGCTGGCGATGCGCGCGTCTGCCACGGCCAACCAGGACGAGGAGGGATCGGAGCCCGAGGAGGGGAAGGAGATCGGGGACGAGGACATCGCGGATGGGACCTGACGGTCACAACCGATCCCGGATCTCGCGCAAGATCACCGTCTGTTCTTCCAGTTTGCTGGACTGGACATCCAGTTTGCTTCCGTTGCCCTGGACGGCATCCCTGGTCTCGTAGACCGCATCCCTGGTTTCGTAGACCGCATCCCTGGTCTCGTGGACGGCGTCTCGCGTGTCGTGGAGATCGTCGCGTGTGCGACGCACCTGGGAGCGGCTGGCTCCGACGATCAAGGCGCCGGCGGCCAGCGCCAAGGAAACCCACCGGCCGCCGGCCAAGAGCAAATCGCCCAAGTCGTTGAACCAGCCCAGCCGGTGGCCAAGCCATCCGGTGAACCACATGATCGCGCCGATGGCTGCGCCGACCCACATGGCGTAGTAGATGTAGTCCCACTTGCCAAGGTCCTGCTCGGCGCCGCTCATCGCATCCTAGATGTGGGCCTAGGGTTCAAGTAGGTTGTCCGGAAGCCACACCCTTCCCATCTGGCGGCCTCAGGAGCTTGACCCCGAACCGGAGGGGGGGGGGTCCCCGCCTCGACGACCAGGGAGCCGCCGTGAGCCTCGGCGAGC
>CAZBKU010000389.1:0-2095 GCA_964492585.1 uncultured Thermoplasmatales archaeon
GGTGGTGCGTGCCACATCTCGGACTATCCTGGGGGAGGCAACAACGGCATCCTGCCGATAGGCAACAACGTGGTCGGCAACACGCACCCGCCCAACAGCGGTAATAACGCGCCGACCAAGTGTGACGGTACGGCCTACGCGGAGGACTGGGTCCTGGGTGCGGATGTGCCCATCGTGGTGTCCTGTGACTACGCCACGTTCTCCGGTCCGTCGCTGCTGCCCCCATCTTTCTTCCCGGGGTTGGTCAACTGCGCGATTGCTGCCGCTCCGGTCGATGAGCGCGTCCGGTGTGCTTTGGACACCGTCACCGAGGGGCTCGATCATTAGTTGAACCCGGCTCGAGGCGGCTACATCGACTGTACGAACGACGGTGCTGGGGATCTTGCCCACCTGGGCAAGGGTGGCGGACACGTCGGTGACGGGGTGACCGTGCCTGCCATCCCCGAGGATGATCCGTTCTGCAACGATGATACGGCCACGGGCATCGACGACCCGAACAACACCTACGGTGACATCGTGGTATTCGTCAGCAGCCTGGTGAGCGCGAACCCCTTCGGTCAGACTTACCAGAACGAGACGGACTACGCGCATGATCCGGTCGACGAGCACTTCGGCTACCCGTTCCTCGACTGGGACTGGCGCGACCCGGTCAACACCTTCACTGCGTTCGAGGGCTCGGGTGACACGATCGTCTACCCGGCCACCGGTGGTTGGATCGACCATTACTTCGGCGTGTACACGTCGGATGACGCCAACGACAACGACGACACGATCTCCCATCCGCACAAGAACTAGCCGGCTGTGGACCCGGCCGAGCCTGGGAGAGGCCCCGCGCCCCCCGCCACCGCCTCATCTTCATGATGGAGGCACCGATTCGAACCGGGCGCGGAGGCCCGAACCAGGGAGCGTAACCGTCGCCCCCTGCATGGGCGACATCGAGCCTCGAAGCACTCAGTGCGGCTGTTTCGGCCCACGAACTCTCCCCTCGCTACTCGGCGCAAGGCCCGATGTCCAGCATCTCTCTGTTCCACAATGGGCCTCGTGTTCACCTCTCTGAGGCTCCGACCCGAAGCCATCTCCTCGATAAGAATCAAATACCACTAGTGAGACTTTCATCTGACTTCAGGAGGAGCAGGCGTGGCCGCCCACCGATCTCTCACCGTCATCGACCCCGCGACAGGTAGGGCCACCGCCCGACCGGTCCCCGAGCCCCGATCCAGCCCTCAGGCCCTCCCGTCGGCCTTTCGCCGGCCGGGTCAAGCCGGATCCGAGCGTTGCTGGCTCGCCGGTCCAACCGGGGCCGCCTCTCCTCATCTGCCGAGGTGTCCGCCGTGAGCTCCAGTCCCATCCGACGCCTGGCCATCGTCATGTTGGCCCTGAGCACGCTTGCCCCGATCATGCCGGCCGAAGCCCTCCACCTCACCACGCTTCCCGAGGCCCCCCAGGTCCCCACCGACGAGACCCCCCCGGCGCCCAAGACCGGTTTCACCGACCCCGACGACAGGCTCGAGGCGCTCTACGAGGAGCACCGGGCAGCCATCGAGGGCCTCAACCGCGAGCTCTCCGCGCTCTGGGGCACCCTCGAGGACCCGCCGGTGACCGCCGCCACACCCCTCTTCGACGACAGCTTCGCCCCCGGGGCCCGACGGGGCGGGCTTGGCAACTGGACGACCATGGAAGGCGGCCTCGACGACCAGCCAGGCTGGCTCTGGCGCCCGCCGTCGGAGACCATCGACCCCTTCCACAAGAACCTCACCGACGGCTGGCAGGTCCTCCCGGCCAACCAGACCAGCGATCCCTCCCCGGGGAGCGAGGACGACGACCAAGCGGTCATGGCGTTCACGGACCCGGACCGCCGCGGCTACCCAACCAGCACCGACACGGCCCTCCTTTCGCCGGTCATCGACCTTAGCTCCCTGGGTGAACTCCGCAACCACATCCCCCGGGATCGGGGCGGCGAGATCGACTCGACCTACCACCTCTTCCACCTCTTCCTCGTCCACAAGCACGCCTTCGCCTTCGACCCCCGGGCCCACGGCCTGGACGGCGGACGCGTCGAGGTCTTCCCCGCCGAGGCCGCCCCGGGTGACCGGGG
>CAZBKU010000390.1:0-2086 GCA_964492585.1 uncultured Thermoplasmatales archaeon
AGCTGGGGAGGGAGCCGTACTGATCGAGGACATCGAGGACCTGCTCGGGGATCTGGATCGGGCGCTGAAGGCTGCGGAGGGCTGAGATGTTCGAGAGCGTACGGCTCGGGGAGCTGGGGAGGGAGCCGTACTGATCGAGGACATCGGGGACCTGCTCGGGGATCTGGATCGGGCGCTCAAGGCAGCAGGGTCCTGACGGTCCCAGCCAGCGGCAGGCCGTGGCGGCTCACGTCTGTGGGTCCGTGGCCTCCTCGCACAGCTTGGCGGCGGTCTGCCACGTCTTCGGGTAGTTGATCCTCCCGAACACCCAGAAGAAGGGCAGGGCGAGGTAGCCGTACCAACGCTCGGCCCACATCGAGACGTCGATGGTCACCCGGGTCCCGGTGTCGGTCGGCGTCAGCGTGAAGATGTCCTCTTGGGCCAGGCCGGCGGGCAGCCCGACGTCGATCGTCCACCCGTCCTCGCGGGCCAGGTGGATCGTCTCGCCCAGTTCCATCTCGCTGCCGAACGGCCCCCGCCAGTAGGTCCGGAGCTCCATGCGCTCGTCGTCCTCGGCGACCTTCTCGATCCGATGAGGCTGCTCGAGCGGATTCTCGGCCTCGTACACCTCAGGGAGATCCAGCCACCACGATCGGACGACCGCTGGAGGCCGTTGGATGTCCACCTCGACGGTCAGCTCAGGCACAGGCTTCCAAGCATGGCACGGTACCAAACCCTTGGGTCCACCGACACGGTTGCGTGACAACCGGTGCACAAGAGCCTTCAAGTGCTCCTCACGGGATGGACGGCCACCATGACCCGGAGGCTGACGCTGCTGGTCGCCATCCTGATGACAGCCCCGTTCCTGTCGGGCTGCATCGGCGGCGACGGGGAGGATCTGGAGGACCAGGGCCTGACCGACGACCTGCTTGGCGTGTCCAAGGCCGAGATGCGGTGCGTGGAGACCCGGCTCTCGGAGAACGCCACCTGCAACATCGACACGCTGATCGAGCCCGAGCGCGAGGGCAACGAGGTCACCATCGCGGTCAACCCGACCGACCCGGACAACGTGGTCGCCGGCGCCAAGGACTACTACCCCGAGTCGGCCGGCGATTGCGTCTGGGACGGCATCTACCACACCAAGGACGGTGGCCAGACCTTCCACAGCCGCAACCTGCCGGGTTCACCCTGGCTCCTGGTGAACAACCAGAGCGGGTTCGAGCAGAACATGGCCAGCCAGTACTGGTGCATGTCCGACCCGGTGGTCGCCTTCGGGCCGGAGGGCACCCTGTACTACACGTTCCTGGCCTACCAGGGCGACCCGGTCACCGGCAGCGCGATCGGCAAGGAGGCCACCTGCGCGATCAACAACGAGACCGGTGCGGTGCCCTGCAGCGGGCCCAACGACGTCCTGTTCAACCGGGTCAGCATCGGTGTGATGATCAGCACCGACGGTGGCGAGACCATCGACGACGTGGTCATGATCGACTCCGGCGCCTTCCCGGTCAACTTCCACGACCGACAGTGGGTGGCCGTGGACCAGGAGACCGGCACCGTCTACGTGGCCTGGACGTCGATCTTCGCGCCCGGCAACCTGGTCTACCGCAGCACCGACCAGGGCCAGAGCTGGGAGGGCCCGGTCCTGCTCGATCCCCTGCCGGCAGCGATCAGCACGCCCGCCGGGCCAAGCCCCGGCCAGCTCTTCGTCGACACGGGCCCTGAAGACACCGTCTACATCAGCGGGTGTGGCAGCGACGGGCCCTACCTGACCAAGAGCACCGACGGCGGCCAGACCTTCGAGGACTGGAGCCACGTCGTCGACGCCGAGGATGCGGGCATGAACGCCTCGTACCGGTCGGGCCAGATCTGCATGGTCCAGGCCGACGGGACCGACGGACCCCACCAGGGCAACGTCTACATGGTCTACGCGGCCACGCCCGACGATCACCGCGACGTGTTCTTCATCAGGAGCACCGACGGTGGCGCGTACATCGCCATGGGCGGCGAGTGGGTACAGTTCGTCTGACGAGAGCGGATCGTCGATCGAGCGTGGCCGCCAGCCGGGGCACCTCGCCGACAATTTTACAAGGAAACCCGATGTGGTTCG
>CAZBKU010000391.1:0-2083 GCA_964492585.1 uncultured Thermoplasmatales archaeon
TCTCTACGAACCTGGACCGCTTGGCCAGCTGGCGGTCGACCTCCACGGGCGTCTCTGGGACGATGGAAACGAGCACCCCCTCCCGGAGGAAGCGACCGGCCAACCGCCACAGAACCTCAGCGTCGGCCGGGTTCCGGACGACCGCGAGGACATCGATATCGCTGGCCTCGCTTTCGGTGCCCCGGGCCACCGAGCCGTAGAGCGTCAAGGACAGGAGACGGTCGCCAAGCTCTGCCTCGGCCTCCTGGGCGAACCGCCGTGCGACACGGTCGAGGCTCTTATCCTCCATCAAGGGGGTTTGAGGCGCTCACAGGGTATCAACCCTGCGGAGCAGGCCCCAGAGCCGCGGGGCTGACGGCAGGACCTCCTCGTACGTACAAGCGGTGGCCGACAGCAGACGTGAGACACCTCTATATCCTATCGGGGGTGATTGTATGAGTATGGCTGAGAAGACACGCTCGCGACCGGTGATCCCCCCGGAGAAGCGATCGTGGCCGGCGGTGATCTTGATCTCGGGGCCAGACCCCGAGAGCCGCAAACGGCCCTGGCGTACGGAGGAAGAGGAGTAGGATGCGCTCCTTGTCCCCTCTTGCGTAGAAGCGGCCCAAGATCGAACCCGTCGGATCTCCCTGGCCCTGCGGTCCTTCTTCTCTCGGGTCCGGATCCCCCTATCCGGAAGCGACCATGGTTCGAGGGCGAAGAACCCAGCGGCTGACCCGGGTCGCCCACGCCACCGGTCTCCTCTTCAACGATCTCCAAGCGGCCTCAGCATCTTCTCCGGGAGCGACCGCCGAAGCGGTCGTCCCGGCAGGACAACGCTCACGTCCGGGTAGGTGGACGGGGTGGTGAGCGTAATGTTCCTATACGGTGAGCGTAACATGATGAGAGGATGGCCACGTTGAACGTGAAGGTCCCCGACGAGATGGAGGCCGACATCGAGGCCTACCTGGATGAGCACCCGCACTACCTCAACAAGAGCGAGCTCGTGCGGGATGCGATCCGGCATCTGATCACCGGGCATCGCCTGTCGCCCGAGGTGCGCGCCAAGGTCCAAGAGGGCCGCGCGCAGGTTGCCCGCGGTGAGGACGTGACCTCGCTGGACGATGTCTGATGGCTGAGGTCTACGTCACCCGCCCCGGTCACCGGGATCTCCTGGCGTTACCGGACGAGCTTAGGGAACGGGTGAAGACCAAGCTGCGGACCGTAAGCGAGGACCCTGCCAGGTATCTCAGACGGCTCCGCGGTGAGGATCTGTACGTCCTGCGGGTAGGCGACCACCGCGCGATCCTGGACTGGGATCGAGCAGGGCAGGCGCTATACGTGCACGCCATCGGTCATCGACGCAACGTCTATGACCGTGAGCTGTGAGACCCGCCCCAACCGATCGCCCGGTAGGTGACACCCGCTTCGACCAGGGCATCGCCATCCAAGGCCCGGCGCCCGTCGATGACCACGGGATCGGCCATGAGCTCGGTGAAGGTGGAGGCTGGGATCTCGTTGAACCCGGGCCAGGCGGTCTGCAGGATGCACGCGTCAGCCCCGGCCAGGGCCTTCTCGGGGTCCAAGCTGCCCTCCAGGGGCGTGCCGACCAGGGCCTCGAACCCGCTGGTGGCCACCGGGTCGCAGCACACGACCTCGGCACCGGCCTCGACCAGGGCCCGGTAGATCGGCAAGGCCCGGGTCTCTCGCACATCGCTGGTGCCCGGCTTGAACGCCAGGCCAAGAAGCGCGATGCGCTTGCCGGCCAAATCCTCGGTGCCCAGGGCCTGTTCGAGCAACCGGAGGGTCTCCAGCGGCTGGGTCTCGTTGTTGGCCAGAGCCGCCTTCAGGATGCCCAGCTCGACCTCATGCTGGTCGGCGGTGTGGATGAGGGCGGCCAGGTCCTTGGGGAAACAGCTGCCCCCGAACCCGGCGCCTGCGTTGAGGAAGTGGGGGCTGATGCGGTGGTCCAGGCCCACACCCTCCATGACCTCGTCGACGTCGATGCCCAGGGGCTGGGCCAGGTTGGCGATCTCGTTGGCGAAGCTGATCTTCGTGGCGAGCAGGGCGTTGCTGGCGTACTTGATCAGCTCGGCGGTCTCCA
>CAZBKU010000392.1:0-1262 GCA_964492585.1 uncultured Thermoplasmatales archaeon
ACTCGAACGCCGAGAGGCCGTCGAAGTCCGTGTCGCGGGCCTTCGGGTCGGTCGGGGCGAACGACGACACCCCTTCACCGGCGATGGTGCGTCCCAGGAACTCGGCCAGGTCGCTCAGGCCATCGCCGTCGCTGTCGGGGAGCTTCGGGTCCGAGGTGACGTTGCGGTCGCTACCCTCCTGGCCGGGCCCGGTGCCGACGGTCACGTTGACCGACCACCCGGCGATCTCCACGGCGTCAGGGAGACCGTCGGCATCGGTATCGTTGGTCCGAGCCGAGAGGCCACCCATCCAGGGCCCATCGATGGCCTCGTTCCAGTTGTCCGGGCGGCTCCAGGTGTAGGCGTCCAGGACCGTCAGGGCCACCTCATCGAGGTCACGATCCTGGGCGGGGCCGAAGTCGGTCGTCGTCTGGAGGACGCGGTCCTCGATCCCGGGCTGGAAGAGGTCGAGCTCCATCTTGACCATCCAGCCGTCCGGGATGTCAGCGGCCCCGCTTGTGGGATCGTTGGGGTCCAGACCGTCACCCTCGAGGGTGGCGTTGAGACCCACCAGGTCGACCGAGGCTTCGAACTCGCCCACGTTGCTCAAGCCGTCGTTGTCGGGGTCCTCGAACGCCATGCTGGGGTCCAGGGGGTTGAGGTTGTGGTGGATGGCCCAGCCGTCGGCGACGCCGCGCCTGGTCGTCGAGAACATCGAGGGGTCGGTACCGGTCTGGTCGAGTTCGACATCGTCGTCCAGACCGTCGCCGTCCGTGTCGGTGGCGCGCGGGTCTGTTGCCGTGGCGTAGCTCTGGTTCACGCTCAGGCCGTCCCCCTCGGGTGCGGGGTCGAGCACCCCGTCGGCCACGTCGGGGTCGAACGGATCCAGGTCGTGGTGGATGAGCCAGGTGAACGGGAACCCGGCACCCTGGTCACACACCGTGGGGTCGAGACCGTTGTCCCAGGGGCCGTCCCGGCTGACGTTCCAGTCCTCGGGCTTGTCCCAGGTGTAGACCTCAGCGAGCGTGAGACGGTGGTCGGGGTCCAGACCCTGGGGCCCATGGGCCTCGGGGGCCTCCCCGGGCCCGGGGTAGGCAGCCCAGTCCTGCTCGATGCCGGGTTGCGTGGGATCGTAGCCGTGGTCGGCCAGCCATCCGTCGGGGACGCTGCCGCCGGTGGTGAACGGGTCGCTGGGGTCGGATCCGTAGACGTAGTTCTCCAGAAGGTCGGGCAGGCCGTCGTTGTCGGTGTCCTGGTAGAGGTCGCCCCGGGACCCGATCGAG
>CAZBKU010000392.1:1272-2064 GCA_964492585.1 uncultured Thermoplasmatales archaeon
CCGCCGAGGAGGACCTGGCTTGCGTCGGCCGACCCGTTGGTGGTGCTCGCGGTCCCGGCGGGGGGGCCTGTGTCGTCGTTCCCGGCGAGGAAGAGCGCGGTGCCAGCGCCCGTGAGCAGGAGAGCTGCAAGGGCCGCTGCGATCAGCCAGGGGGGGCGGGTGATCTTGTTGATCAGACGTTGCTTCTCCAACGGGGGGCCTCCTCAAACCGGACCGAGTGGGGGGCAGGAGCCGCCAGGCCCACACTCAACAACACAATTCACACTAGTGCAGGAGTTCAATCTGTTATTTATAATCCTTTTGGTGAGGAGGTATTCGGGTCTGGTGTGGCCGCAGAACCCCTAGCCACCGGGTGGCCGGTCAAGAACCGGTCAGGGGCCCTCTGGAGGTTCGTTGACCGTGCCGGTTCCCAGGGGGGGGGACGCTAGTGGAGCCGCCGGCTGCCTCCCGAGGCCCCATGGGCCCCAGGACGCCGTGCGAAGCCCCGGCGCAGGCTCACGTCCCACCCTCGCGGGCCAGCAGAGAACGACGCACCAGTGCCAAGGCGGTCGCGACCACCAGTGTCATCCCGGCCGCGATCCCGGGTACGGGCAGGATGCCTTGGTCGTCCTGGTTGGTGGCTTCGACATCCGGGCCGGCAGCGTCGGGGTCTGCCGCCTCTTCGAGCCCCCCGACGATCACCTCGAGGGGGAAGGTGGTCGCGGCGCTCGGCTGGGCCCTAGGGACCACCTCAAGGGTCGCCGGGTAGGTCCCGTTGGAGATCCCGTCGGGGATGGTCGCGATCATCTGCAG
>CAZBKU010000393.1:0-2045 GCA_964492585.1 uncultured Thermoplasmatales archaeon
TGTTCATCACCGGGCCCGATGTCATCAAGACGGTCACCCACGAGGAGGTCACCTTCGAGGAACTGGGTGGGGCCGAGACCCACGCCAGCAAGTCCGGGGTCTGTTCGATCACGAGCTCGAGCGAGGAGGAGGCCCTTTGGAAGGTCCGCGAGCTCCTCCAGTTCCTGCCGGCCAGCAACCGGGAGAACCCACCCAGGGCAGAGGTCGACGACACCCCCGACCGCCAGGACGAGGCCCTACGCGGGATCGTGCCCGACCAGCCGGACAAGCCCTACGACGTCAAGGATGTGATCACCAAGGTCGTCGACGAGGGCTACTTCTACGAGGTCCACGAGGCGTGGGCCGACAACATCGTCACCGGGTTCGCCCGGCTGGACGGTCGACCGGTGGGCATCGTGGCCAACCAGCCCCAGGTCCTGGCCGGCGTGCTCGACATCGAGGCCAGCCGCAAGGGTGCCCGGTTCGTCCGCTTCTGCGACGCGTTCAACATCCCGCTGGTGGTCTTCGAGGACGTGCCAGGCTTCCTTCCCGGCACCGACCAGGAGTGGAACGGCATCATCGACCACGGTGCCAAGCTCCTCTACGCCTTCGCCGAGGCCACCGTCCCCAAGCTCACCGTGGTCCTGCGCAAGGCTTACGGGGGCGCCTACGACGTGATGAACTCCAAGCACATCCGCGCCGACTACAACGTGGCCTGGCCCACCGCCGAGCTGGCCGTCATGGGGCCCGAGGGAGCCGTCCAGATCCTCTATCGGCAGGAGCTCAAGGAGGCCGACGATCGCGACGCCCGCAAGCAGGAGCTGGTCGACGAGTACCGTGAACAGTTCGCCCACCCTTACGAGGCAGCCAAGCGCGGCTACCTGGACGACGTCATCCTGCCCGAGGAGACCCGGCCCCGTCTGATCGACGCCCTGGAGACCCTGGTCGACAAGCGGGTCGACCGGCCGGCCAAGAAGCACGGCAACATCCCGCTCTGATCGGCGACACGCTGGCCGGGGCCACCGCCGGCAGCCGGCAGATCATCCCCGCCGGCCGGCGGCCACCGCGGCCAAGGCCAGCACACCCAAGGCAGCCCACAGGCCCATGCCGGGTGTGACCGCCAGGCCCGTCTCCTCGTCGTAGAGCTGCAGACGGTAGCTGGCGGTCTCGTTGGACAGCTCCTCGATGCGGATCGTGTCCCCCTCAGAGACGTGCCCGTCGCCATCGGTGTCGGTGTAGGTCAGCCGGAGCTGGTCGTCCTCGACGGTCTCATCCTCGAGGGGCAGGGTCAGCAGGGTGGAGGTGCTCGCGTTCCCCTCCTCGAAGCCCCGCGCATCCTCGACGAGCCGGGCCTCCACCTCGGTCAACGGGACCGTCCCTGCGTTGAGGGCCGGCTGGATGGTGAAGGTCTCCCCGGAGCTCTCATCGCTCTGGTCGGCCCCATCGCCGGTCTCGAAGCCGCCGAAGGCATCCTCCATGGCAGACGTGTTCGTGAAGACCAGAGACTCGGCCCGCTCGATCCCGGCCAGCATCTCGTGGGTGGCGCCATCCTCGTACCCGAACTCGAAGATCATCTTCCCGTTGGAGGCGTCGTCCTCCTCAGCGGTCGTGTCGTGGAACGTGGCCTCGATCCGGGCGGGCAGCGGGTCCTCGATCCCCTCGAAGGGCGGGTCGAGCAGGAGGACCACGGTCATGTCCACGGATCCGGTCGCGTTCTCGTAGGCCAGGTGGACCTCCAGGGCGGCGTCGCCTTGGTAGGTGGTCTCCTCGAAGCTGAACGAGGCGTTGGGTGGGATCTCTTGCAGATCCTCGAGGAAGCTCATGGGATCGGTGGGGTCCTCCCCTCCCTCCTCGTCCTCGTCGCCCGAGGTGTCCGGGTCCGAGGCGTCCTTGGCGTCGTCCCAGTCCTCGATGGGTTCGGCCGACTCGTTGTAGAACCCGGAGAGCTTGTCCGTCGACCCGAAGAAGGTGGTCTTGTGGTAGCTGGCGATCACGAAGCTGTCGTCCCCGAAGATGCCGTCCATCATCATGGCGCCCTCCGGGTCCCCGGTGTCCCCTGTGAAGGC
>CAZBKU010000394.1:0-2042 GCA_964492585.1 uncultured Thermoplasmatales archaeon
TGGCCTTCCAGGACCCACTTGGTCGTGGTCAGGCCCTCCAGGCCGACCGGGCCGCGGGCGTGCAGCTTGTCCGTGCTGATGCCGACCTCGGCCCCCAGGCCGTAGCGGTACCCGTCGGCGAACCGGGTGCTGGCGTTGACGTACACGCCGGCGGCGTCGACACCCTGGACGAACCGGTCGGCGGCGTCCCGGTCCTCGGTCAAGATCGCCTCGGTGTGGGCCGACCCGTACGTGTTGATGTGGTCGATGGCCTCCTCAAGCCCGCCGACCACGCGCAACCCACAGACCAGATCGCCCCACTCGTGCCCCCAGTCCTCCCCGGTGGCCTCCTTGGTCTGCGGGGCGAACTTGCGGGCGGCCAGGTCTGCCCGGACCTCGACCCCCCTGGTGCCCAGGGCCTCGACCAGGGAGGGCACCAGCTCAGCAGCGATGGCTTGGTGGACCAGGAAACACTCGGTGGCGTTGCAGGCCGCCGGGTAGTCGGTCTTGGCATCCACGCACACCTCGATGGCCTCGTCAAGATCGGCGGCTGCGTCGACGTAGGTGTGGCAGATCCCGTCGGCGTGGCCGAGGACCGGGATCCGCGTGTTCTCCTGGACGAACCGGACGAAGCTCGATGAGCCCCGCGGGATGATCAAGTCGACCAGCTCGTCGAGATCGAGCAGCGCCTGCAGCTCGGCCCGATCCTCGAGCAGGACCACCCCGTCCTCGGGCAGCCCGGCCTCCTCCAACGCTTGGCGGGCCAGCTCGGCGATGACCCGGTTGGACCGGGCGGCCTCGCTGCCTCCCTTGAGCAGGATCGCGTTCCCGCTGCGCATGGCCAGCGCGGCCATCTGAGCCCCGGCATCCGGCCGGCTCTCGAACGCGCACGCGATGACGCCGATGGGGACCCGGACCTGGTACAGGCGCAGGCCCTCGTCGAGAAGCGTCGATCGGACCGTCTGGCCGACAGGGTCGGCTTGCTCGGCCACGGCGTCCAAGGCCTCGGCGGTCTGGGAGAGCTTGGGGCCCTTGAAGGTCAACCGATCGAGAAGGGCCTGGCTCATCTCGCCGTCGGCCACGGCCTGTTTGCAGGCGGCCACGTCCTCGCCGTTGGCCTGCTCGACCTGGTCGCGGTGGTCTTCGAGAAGATCGGCGAATACACGGACCGCCGCCTGACGGGACGCGTCGCTGGCCTGGGCGAGCTGCAAGGCTGCCTTCCGAGCGTTCTGGGCTTTGACGCGGACGGCGTCGTCTGCCATCACGTCGGAAGGGTGGTTGGGAAGGGAAAAGCTTGCCGCAAGGTCCGGCAGCGCTAGACCTCGGCCTGGGTCCCTAGCGCAGGAGCGCTAGGGTGTCCTCGTCGAGGTCCGTGGCCTGGACTTGGAGCTTCAAGGGCCCTCGGTGCTCTTGCTGGAAGGCGCGGACGGCGGCCAGCAGATCGTCGAGGTAGCCGTGGAGCGACGGGGCTCGCTGATGGTGCATGGGGACCCACCTAGGCCTCGGCGGCGGTCTGGGCCGCCGAGCCCTGGCTGTTCTTCAGCTCGGTCAGGTAGTCTTCCAGGGCGGTCTCGACCATGTCCGAGATGTTCGTGCCCGACAGGATCTTCAACTGGTGCAACTGGAGGTGCATCCGGGTGGGCAGGGTGACCTTCAGGGTCTTGGGCTTGGACAGGTCCTCGGGGTTCTTCTTGAGCATCATGGTGCCGATCTCCACCCCTAACGATGCGGCCTAGGGACGTGGTAGGTCGCCTGTTCAGGCTGGACGAACACCCGGGGTCCCCGCGGTGAACAAGGGACCCTTGGACCAAGGGGGAAGGTACCCCGTCGACCAGGCTACCGTGCTGGCCACCTGGCGGGCACCGACCGCGTCCGGTCGATGGGCCCTGCCTCTGTGGTGTCCACGGGTCCTCTAGCCGTAGGACGGGGGCCTGGGTCGGTTCGGCCGTTCTTCGTTTCAAGAACGCGTCTAGATGGAAGGTTCGTTTCAACAACGTCGTGAGGCTATTCATAAGGCCCCCCTCCCTCGGCAACGATAGGTGGAACAGAGTGTTCGACCAAGC
>CAZBKU010000395.1:0-2042 GCA_964492585.1 uncultured Thermoplasmatales archaeon
AGCCCTCGTAGCTGCTAGCCCGGTGGTTCTCGACGGTGAGGGTCCACGTCGCGCTGCCGGGGGCGCGCTCGAGCGAGAAGCGCGCCCCGGGAACCTGGACCTTGGCATCCCCGGGCAGATCCTCCAGGGCGTCCGGCACCCAGGAGGCATCCCCACCCCTCCCCGGCGGGACGGCATCTGGTCGCTGGCGCTGCTGGGACCCATCGGCCGGGGTGGAGAGCCGGACGAGGGGGGCGCCGTCACCGAGACCGAGGAGGCGGGCCAACCGGTCCTTGAACTCCCCCGGGAGGTCCCTATAGGCCTCGAGGCGTTGGCGGCCGGTGGGCGTGAGGTGGTAGACGCGGCGGGAGCGGCCGCCGTCGTCCACCTCGTTGGCCTCGACGAGCCCGTCCTCCTCGAGCGAGGACAGCGCCCTGTAGACCCGTCCCTTGCGGGGGGTTCGGGAGACCATGCGGTCGAGCTCCTTGAGGAAGCCGTACCCGTGGATGGGAGCCTCCTCGAGCGACTGCAGGATCAGGCCCTCGAGCAGGCCCTTGAGGACCACGGACGTTGGCTCGCGCTCCATCAACAAGGTTACACCACCCCAGGCGTGACTTGGCTTTTGCGGTGCATCCCTTACCCGGAGGTCCCACGTCGAGGCTGGAGTGGGGAGGAGGGGGCACTCCGAGACGTTCTGACCCCTTGAGATGGATGGCACGGAAGACCTCGTCGGACGACGGCCCGGCCACCGTCCCGGGTCTGGTTACGAATACTGCACGAGGATAAGGTTCAAGGTTGGGCGTGGTGTCCCGGGCCCAATGAGGTTGATCATCGACCGGCATCGGAGGGGGAAGGAGAACATGGCGATCGACGCTGCTCTTTTGGGCAGGGCCGAGCCGACCGTCCGGCTGTACGGGTGGGCCCCAGGTTGTGTCTCCCTGGGTCGCGGCCAAGCCCCGGCGGCCGTGGACGGGCAGGCGCTCCGAGCCTTCGATCTCGATTTGGTCAAGCGGCCGACCGGTGGTGGGGCGATCCTGCACGAGCCCAGCGAGGTCACGTACACGGTAGTGCTTCCGTGGAACCGGCCGGACCTGCCCCGCGACCTGTTCGCGTCGTACAAGTTCCTGGCCCGCCCGGTGGTGGAGTTCCTCGCGCTGTTGGGGCTGGGGGCCACCTTCGAGGAGGGTCGCGGAGGCGACGACCCGTTCTGCTACATGCGGCAGGCCGGCGTCTCGATCGCGATCGAGGGGCGGCGGATCTCCGGCGGCGCCCAGCGGCGGACGAAGGACGCGGTCCTGCAACACGGGACCGTCGTCGTTGATCGCGACGCCGAGATGCTCTCCAGGCTCTTCGCCCACGATCCCCTGGCCATCGAGGACAGCACCACGAGCCTCCGGGCAGAGGGAGTCACCCTCGACAGACACCGGATCGTCGAGCTGCTATCCCAAGCCTTCGTGCGGCACCTGGGGGCCCGCGACCTCTCCCTGGCCGGGCCGGAGGCCGTCGACGCCTTGGACCTGGAGCCAGACCTCAACCCCTCTGCTCGGGCCATCTGACCGCCACCGGCCGTGGCCTATGGCCAGCGCTCAGTGAGCTTGCCTTGCAGACTTGGCGGGCTCCGTGTCGTACCCCTATCCCAGCGTGGAGTCGGGTATCGAGGAGCCGACCGTACGGGGTGATGGCGGGGGCGCGCGGCACGATCAGGCATCTGGCAGCTCGTCGGGGTCGATCTCGTCCCCGAAGGCCTCCAACCAGTCGGCCAACCGGTCGGTGGCCTCGAACCGCTTGCGTCGGCCGTCTCGCTCCTCCAGGATGAGCTTGTGGTCGTCGAGCTTCTCCAGGTGGTACCGGACCGTCACGTGGGGGATCCCGACCTGACCCGCGATCCCTTGGATCGAGATCCCCGGGGATTCGTGGATCGCCTGGGCGACGTCCCTGGTCGATTCGTTCCCGAAGAGGACTCGGGTGCTGGGATCCCGCCAGAGGTCCACGTTGTCCTTCGTGAAGAACAGGACCTCGTTCTCGCTCGTGCTGGGACGCCGTAGGATCTGGCCGGCCTCCTC
>CAZBKU010000396.1:0-2032 GCA_964492585.1 uncultured Thermoplasmatales archaeon
GCGGCATCGACCCTCAAGAGAACGAGAACGTGACGACGGACGTCATCGATGCTACCATCTACTGGGCGCGCGGTATGATCACCATCAAGAACCCATCCGCCGCTCAACCTCCCTGCAGCGTGCGTCAGGCCAACAAGACCAAGCGCTTCGCCCAGGAAGCCTCCGACCCGGCCATGGGATGGTTCAAGCTGGGCAAGGAGGTCGTGCTCGAGGCCTGCGAGGACGAGGGCGACGAGAACCAGGTCAGTGCAGAGGTTCAGACGCGCAACTTCTGGCACGAGGTGTTGTAGGTGGCCTTCTCCGACTTCGATGGGCCACAGACCATCACGCTCGTCAAAGAGACCGGGGACCAGGCCGCCACGAGAGACCCGAAGACGGGCGACTGGGAGCCTGCCTCCCCGTCAGACACCACCGTCGAGCTACCTAACGCGGACATCCAGTTCGGCCCCTTCAAGGAAGAGGGGTTCGGCTCCGTGGGGACGGATGTCGAGGCCGGGCAGGCGGTGCTCTTCGCTATCGACCCGGTCGAGGACCCTGACGTCGATTCCCCCCTCTTCATCGAGGTGGGGGACGCTATCCAGATGGGCGACGGGCTCAGGACGTTCGAGTACGAGGTGATCGAGCTTACGAACACGTACGACTGGCTCGAACAGGAGGTCGGCTCGGACGCCGGAGGCAAGGAGTGGCTGCTCGAACGCCGGGGGGATATCTAGATGGTCGCACCGACGCCACCGACGGGTGGCAGCGTCACCTCGCTGCTCAAACAGACCGGCGTCTCCGCCCCGACGAGCTTCGAGTCCATGGCGTTCAAGGGCTTCAGGCCAGACGTGAATCCGGCGAACATCGGCCGAGCGCAGACCCTGAACCTCAACAACCAGGCGACCAAGCTCGGCGTAGGTCAGGTGCCGACGAACCCGAACCAGACCCGCTTGGGCCTTCAGATCCAGATGGTGGACCTGAACAACATCCCCCTCCTGTTGGCATCGATGCCGGCCATCAAGACGGAGACCATCGAGGACAGCGTGGACCGCATCAAGGAGCTAGCGATGGAGGTGTTCCGTCAGAGGGGCACTGGCCCTGGCAAGGCTGGGAACCACATCCCTGGCGGTCGGCCGGTTCCCTGGGAGGTCTCCCCGTTCACCATCAAGGCGCGCAAGGAGAACAGGTCAGCTCAGCCGTTGCTGGATACAGGTCAGCTCGTCGATGGTCTCGAGGCCACCCTGGTCCCCGGGCCCGAAGGGGAACCCATCGCGATGCTGGGGATGAGCAGCGATATCCATGAAGGGACGACCGGCCGAGAGAACCGCAAGAACGGGAAATCCGAGCTCCAAATCGCAGAGCTGATGGCCATCCTAGAGGAGGGCTCGTCGAACTGGAAGGCGGGCGGGTTCAAATGGTTCGCCCGTGTCGGGCAGGCCATCCAGGACCCGGCCAACGATGTCGTCAAGACCACCGCCGCAGATGTCCTAACGCAGGTGCAGCTGTTCGCGAACATCGACGTCCAGGACGCGCTGACCATCCGCGCGACGCAGCGCGCGGGTGGAGCCATCGCTCCCATCATCCGCAAGGACAAGCCCCCGACGGGCGCCATCGTCGCGGCTTCAGACTGAGGTGGTACCATCTCTGTCTCCAACCCCAGGAACATCCTGTTCGCTGCCCTCCCGGACCAGGTCACCCTGCAGAACGGGGATGTGTTCAATCTAGGCAAGCGGGATGGCATCGAGAAGGACGCACGGCCGGACTTCCCCTACACCGAGATAGAGCCTGTCGACGCCACCCCCTCTTCCAAGGTGATGACAGCCCGCCCGGAGGAGGATCTGGACAACGAGGAGCACGACGAGTTCACGTTCGACGAGACGCAGTTCATCTACGAGGTCTCCGAGCCGGACATCGTGGAGGTCGCCTCGGTCACCGCTGTCGTGTCCGGGTCCACGGTCACGTTGGTCCAAGGGACCGACTACGAGGTCATCCAGACCTTGAACAGCGGGCTCGACAACGCCATCGAGTTCGACCCGGACGAGACGCTTCCTGA
>CAZBKU010000397.1:0-2029 GCA_964492585.1 uncultured Thermoplasmatales archaeon
GGTCGAAGCTGGCAACCCCGACTGCGACGACGACGGGATCCCGGCGGTGGCCGAACCCGACGGCGACGACGACGGCCGCCGCGACGCTCCGGAACCCGAGGAGCAACGCTGCGATCCCGACGTCGACGACGACGGCATCCTCGATGGCCACGAGCTCAACCTCACCTGTGTCGCTCTGCCGGACTGCGACGTCGACGGGATCCCCGATGGCCAGGAGCACGGCACCCGGTACGACCCGCTTGACCCCGACACGTTCGACGTGGGCCTGCTGGACGGCGTGTCCCTGGCCTTCGAGGCCCGTGGCCAGTCGCCAAGCGGCGACGAGGACCACGACGCCATCCCGGACACGTGGGAGGGCTCCACGGGCCTGATCGACTGGGGGCCCTTCCAGCCGCAACCCGGCCAACGGGACCTGCTGATCGAGTTCATCCGTGTCCAAGGACCCGACTCCAGCCGGTACCACGACCTGGACCTCACGCCGAGCTACCGCCGGGTCGCCAGCTTCTTCGAGGCCGAGGGCGACGTCGAGATCCAGTGGGTGCAGACCAGGGTCGGGCTGGACGAGGAGACCCGGCCGCCGCTGTTGCCCTCGGGCCAGGCCGAGTACTACCGGAGCGTGCTGGCCAACGCCAGCCACGCGGCCAACCCGTACGTGACCTCGGTGGTCATGAACCCGCAGCACAACCAGTCCGAGATCCTGCACCTGGGCGTGGCCCCGATCCGGGGCATGCTGGCGGCCGTCGACTACGGCGCCCATACCGACATCGAGTTCCGGATCGCCAGCAACGACGAGCGCACCGAGCTCTCGCCGTTCATCGAGAGCGCCATCGCCGCCGGCCACGACGTCCGAGGACGCAACATCCAGGAAAGCGGCATCGACGACAACGGGCGCATGTTCCTGGCTGGGGAGGACTGGACGTTGCGGTGGGTCCCCCTCTGGTTCGCCACCAACCCGGTCTACCAGACAAGCGACGGCTTCCAGACCGTCTTCGTGCCCGAAGCAGCCACCGTGGACCACGACGAGCTTTCCTACACGATCGCCCACGAGCTCGGGCACACCCTGGGGTTGTGCCACACCGACCTGACCAGTTGCCAGGCCGGTCTGCCGCCCGACAGCCGGGGCCAGCTTGGCATCTCGACCATGGACACGACCACGGTCGCCCGGGGCGAGCTGGGGTTCCTGGAGGCCGAGTGGGAGCAGGTCCGCACGTTCCTGACCTGCCCCCCGGTCCGCCCGATCACGCTCCTCAGCCAGGGGGCCGACCGGGCGGCGATCATCGACGCCAAGTACGCGATCACCCTCGCGAACGTGCTCGTCGTCGGGACCCGCGAGTGCCAGATCCACGGCGCGCTGGACCGTGATCTCGAGCCGGACAGGTCATCGACGGCCTACCAGGATCCCCACCGGGTCACCGAGGCTGCCCTGATCGAGGACCCCCGGGTCTACGTACCACAGGACGGCGACCGGGAGGCCCCTGCCGCGGTCAACAGCCTCGCCGGGAGCCTGATCTACACCGGTGTGGCGGTCCTGGTGACCGTGCTGGCTGGGGCCGGTCTCTGGGCCTTGGCCTGGATCACACGGGGCCGATGGCAGCGGTAGGGGGGCCGGTCCGGTCAGCCCAGGATCTCCTCGATCGCGTCCAGGGCGCCCTCGACGTCGTCGACGGGATGCAACCGGTCGCCACCCATGCGCTCCAGCAGCTGGCTGTCCTCCCAGGCCACCAGCACGACGTGCTTGCGGGCCTTGAGCGCCAGGGCGACCTCGGACAGGGTCCCCGGCCCACCGGGCAGGGCCACCACCACGTCGCTGGAGAGGACGTTGACCGCGTTCCGGGCGTCACCCAGGCCCGTGTAGATCGGGACCTGGACGTGCTCGCTGGTCTGGCCCCGGCCGTGACCCCGGTCGGGCAGGACCCCGACCGTCAAGCCCCCGGCCTTGGCTGCACCACGGGCCGAGGCATCCATCACGCCCACCGCCCGGCCACCGTTCAACAGCACCCACCCGGCCGCGGCGATCGCCTCGCCGAGC
>CAZBKU010000398.1:0-2023 GCA_964492585.1 uncultured Thermoplasmatales archaeon
GTCCGCCGAGCTGCCAGGCGATGCCGGCCTGGGTGGCCCCGGCCTTCCTGCTCTACCACTGGGCGGGACGGATCGGCCTGGCGCTGCCGCTCATCGCCGCCCTGGACCTGAGGTCGAGAGCCTTCAAGGCGGTCGCTCTTGGTCTCTTCCTGGCCGGCACCGCGGCCCTCCCCGTCGGTCTCGATCTCTCACAGGCGCTGGGAGGAGGGATCGCCGAGTGGTGGCTGGCGCTGCTGGCCTTGCTCGTCCTCCTCGCCGTCTGCTTGCTCTGGTCGGCGTCGCTGCTCTGGTTCCAGGCCGCGCGGGAGCCATGACCACCGGTACCTATTTGGGGCCCGCCGCATTGCTAAAGTTCACTTGAGAAAACTCAAGGAGGCTTTAGCTAACATGCGTGCCAAGATCCTCATCGTCCTGCTCCTGGGCCTGTCCCTCTCCGCCCTGGTCCCAACCGCCAGCTCCAACGCCGACATGGGCGTGCCCGCCGACGTCACCTTTCGCGTGGCCCCAGACGGCTTCGTCGTCCCGAGCCACCCGGCCGTCGGGCACCAGGCGGTCTGGCTCATCGACCCCGCCGAGGACCCGACCTTCAACGACCAGGACGGCATCGCCGGCTGCCACCTGACCGTGCCCGACGCCAACGCAGATGGCGTCGTGGACGGCGGGGAGGTCCTGGACCACGCCACCGAGGTCGACTGCATCAGCGGTTGGGACCACGTGGTGTACGAGTGCTGCGGCCGGTACCCGACCAGCATCGATGGCCGCGAGGAGGTCGGCTGGCCCGCCCCCTGGTGGACGATCCAGCTCAACGGCCAGAGCGCCAGCGTCGGCATCGACAGCATGGATCTCGAGGATGGCGACGACCTGTCCTTCGTCTACCACGTCGGTTGATCCTGCATGCGTCGGACCCTGGCCGCCCTCCTGCTCGTGACCGCCGCCTGGCTCCCGGTCCCAGCCGGTGCCAGCCACAGCCAGGACACGCTTCCAGCGTTGGCCGGTGACCCGAGCACGGACGATGGGTTGGCCTGGCTGGCCGACCGGGTCCTCGAGGAGGGGTGCGCCCGCCCGGCCTACGGGGGCGGGTGCAGCATGGCCAACACCAAGTGGTTCACGCTCGCCGTGGCCCACGCAGGCCTGGACCCGGGCACCTGGCCCAGCCAAGAGGCAAGCCTCCTCGGCTACCTGGAGGATCACGTCGACGACCTGTGGGATGCCGAGGCCGAGGGCTGCGACTGTCCGCGCCAGAAGGTGCTGAGCCTGGCCAAGTCCATCCTGGCCTTCCGGGCCGCCGGCCAAGACCCAAGCCAGCTCACCGGGCCGGATGGTAGCCAGCGGGATCTGGTCACCGACCTGCTTTCGTACGTCGACGGCGGCCAGTTCGGCCGGACCGAGGCGGTCAACGACGACATCTGGGCCGTGATCGCCCTGAACAGCCACGGGTACACCGGGCCCGAGGTGGCCGACGCCCTGGACCGGATCGCCTCGGCCCAGCGCCCCAACGGCGGGGTCCCCCACGAGGTGACCAGCACGTCGGCCAGCACCGACAACACCGCCGCGGCGGTCATGGCCGCGGCCCCCCACGACCGGGCGATGTTCCTGGACAACGCCCGCTCCTACCTGGTCGATGCCCAGATCCAGGACGACGACAGGACGGCCTGCTGGCCCAACCAGCCCTCGCTCACCAACCCCGGCGCCTCGCCGGAGAGCACCAGCTGGGCGCTCCAGGCCGTCGTGGCCCTGGGCGAGGACCCGATGGCATGGTCGGTGGACGACCGAAGCCCGATCGCGTGCCTCTTGTCCTTCCAGAACGACGACGGCGGGTTCGGCCCCAGTGCATCGAACACGCTGGCCACCTACCAGGCCGTCACCGCCCTGGCCTGGGCACCCTTCGGGAGCCTCCAGGCACCCACCGAGACCCTCGAGGTCAGCCAATCCACCGAGGAGGGTAAGCAGACCACCACCAGCTTGCCCACCGGGTCCCTGAGGATCGATGACCAGGCCGAAGAGAGACTCACGTGGACCCCCC
>CAZBKU010000399.1:0-2004 GCA_964492585.1 uncultured Thermoplasmatales archaeon
GTGGCCATCGCGGCCAGGATCGCCGGACGGCGGGCCTGACGTCGGGACAGAGCCCCGAGAGGACCGATGCAAGATGCTTCGACAAGCTTCAAGTAGGGGAGCTTGGCATCCCAGAGGTAGATGGCTGCCCTGGGCGTCCCCGATACAGCCCTGCTCCTCCTGGCCTTCGCCGGCATGGGCCTGCTAGGTTGGGGCGCCTACTGGCGGGACCGCCGGACCCACTGGGTCCGCATCGGCGGGTGGATCCTGTTCGGGCTGTACTGGCCGTTCAAGGCCCCCCACTACTTCGCCATCGACGACCCGTTCAACGCCTGGTTCAGCCTGGCCGCCCCCCTGCTGACCGGTTACATGGCCTACCACGAGTACCTGAACTGGAAGTGGCGTGAGGACCCGGTCGCGCTCCGCTGGCTGACCGGGGCCACGTTCGTGGCCGCGACCAGCTACTTCGTGCTCTTCGAGATCACACCCATCCAGGAGCAGATCATCTACTGGACCGGGGTGGAGAGCGCCTGGCTATCCGATGCGGTGTTCGGGACCAACAGCGTGGCCGTCCAGGACGTCCGGATCAACCAGGACGGGTACCACGCGACGCATATCTGCCTGGAGAACAGCTACGGGATCGCGTCCACACCCAGCTGGTGCGACGCCAGTGTCCAAGGAAGCCAGGCCGCCGGCTTCCCGTACTACGCGGTCACCATCATCTTCGCGTGCACGGCCCTCCAGTCGATCATGATTTTCGTGGGCGCCATCGCGTTCACCAAGGCCTCGACCGGCCGGAAGATCAAGGCCTACCTCATCAGCGTCCCGACCATCTACCTGCTCAACCTCTTCCGGAACGCCGGGATCATCTACGGGTACCGAGTCAAGGGCTACACCATGTTCGGGCTGGATAGCTTCGTGTTCATGCATTCCTACGTGGCCAAGACCGGCGCGATCGTCGCCTTGGTCGTCATCGCCCTGGCCGTCTTCAAGACCCTACCCGAGCTGCACGAGAACATCCTCGACGTGCTCGAGCTCCCCAAACGGGACAAGGCCGAGCCTCCGGGCGGCCCGCCGCCCACCGCCGTCGAGCCAGATCCCTCTTGAGCGTGTGGCCATGCGGCTTGCCCCCGGCTCGGCCCCCTGGATCCTGGCCCCGATCCTCCTCTCAGGTATCGTGTTCTTGGCTGCGCGATGGACCGAGCTCGCCCTGCCAGCGGGCACCGCCTTGCTCGTGGTCGCCCTGGGCGTGGCGCTCTTCTTCCGCGACCCTGACCGGGAGATCGGCGACGGGATCGTGTCGGCCGCCGACGGCCGGGTGCGCCGGGTCGACGACGACCGCCTGGTCGTGTTCCTCAACGTCCACAACGTCCACGTGATCCGCGCACCCTACGCTGGGAGGGTCTCCAAGGTCCAACGGTTCTCCGGCGGTCACCTGCCAGCGTTCCTGGGCACCGCGAAGAAGAACGCAGGCGTGGCCGTGACCTTGGATACCCGGTGGGGGGAGCTTGAGGTCCACCTGATCGCTGGCCTGGTGGCCCGTCGGGCCGTGGCCTGGGTCACCCCCGGCGACACCGTCGAGAAGGGGCAACGTATCGGTATCATCAAGTTCGGGTCCCGCGTGGACGTTGACCTGCCGCCGGCGGCCGTCGTCCGCGTCGCACCGGGTGCCCGGGTCATGGCCGGGACGACGACCATCGCGGAGACCAGGGATGCATGATGACCAAGGACCGCTTGCCGCTGAAGGCGTGGGTCGCCGACGGGATGACCCTGGCCAACGGTATCTTCGGGTTCCTGTCGATCCTCACGTGGTCGGTCGAGCTCGGCGGGCCGCTGAGCCCCTACGATGACACGGCCGTTGCCGCCGCATACATCGGCTTGGGCATGGTCGCCGACGGGTTGGATGGCATCGTGGCCCGGGCCTGGGGGTCCACCGGCCTGGGGAACGCGCTCGACAGCATGAGCGACTTCCTGACGTTCTGTGTGGCACCGGCCGTCTTCCTGGTCAACGTCATCGAGGTCCCG
>CAZBKU010000400.1:0-1999 GCA_964492585.1 uncultured Thermoplasmatales archaeon
GATGTACGGCGCATGATCGATCTGGCTCAGGAGCGCCACGAGCGTGGCGACATCACCGAGCACCAGTTCAACATGATCCGCGAGAAGAAGGAGGCCGAGCTCGAGGAGATTGAGGAGGAGATCGAGCGGTACCGATCGGGCGACGTCGAGTGAAACGATTCCGCGCCGTTTAAGTACGGCCGGCCACCATGATGACGACGAGGGACAAGGATGGGATTGTTCACTCGAAGCAAGTCAGACAATGGGACCCTGGCCGACCAGGAGTTCATCGACCTTCGCGAACATGAGGCCCCCGATGGCGAGGGCTCCCGGCTCAGCGTCCGTGTAGCCGAGATGCAGCGCATCGAGGACATCAAGGCCCTCTCGGGCTTGATCTACGAGGGTGACCTCTTGATCATCGACGTCGGCGCCATGGAGGGCGACGAGGTCGCGATGAAGCGGCTCACCACCGAGTTCAAGAAGATCGCGCGGGACATCGATGGCGACGTGGCCGGCCTAGGCTCGAGCACCTTGATCGTTGCACCGACCGGTGTGCAGGTCGACCGGCGCAAGGTCCGCGTCCAGGACTGAAAGATCTTCTCCACGCCCGTCGACCGGCGGGCTCAGGCGCCCTCAGGCGCCTCACCCTTCTGCTTGGCTCTCAGCGACAACCCTGCGGCGACGATCGCCGACACGGCGAACCCGGCCACGAGCCATCGGCTCCCCGCTGGGCCGTTGAGCCAGAGAGCCAGGCTCGTCACCGCCAGGCCGATGCCCAGGCTGGCAGGCAACCACACGTGGAAGAACCCGGGGTGGAGCTGGAGCTTGGCCCGCCAGGTCGTCGCCCAGACATCGTGGCCCCAGTCGACGGCCAAGCCCGCCTCCTCGGCCTCGGCCAACGCCCGGCGGACCTCCTCCTCGTCGAGCTCCAGGCGATCGGTCAGCGCCTCGACCGTGGTCGGGTGGTCGTCCAGCGTGGCCAAGAACCCGCCAGGGTCGTCGTGTCGGGTCAGACCCACTCCCCCAGGGAGGACTGGGTCGGCCGACCACGCAACTGGTTCTCGGTCACGCCGAAGTACTCGAGCACCCGCAGCGCCGCCGGGACGACCTGGCTCTCGATGTAGTAATCGCTGTCCAGGTGCTCGTCCTCGTCGACGAACTCGACCAAGCGGGCCCGCTGGCTGATGAGATCGCTGTCGTCCTCGACGATCACGTACCCGATCTTCGAGCCGACCGGTGGCTTGTAGTCGGGCTCTTGTTCCCGGGCCCGTTCCACGGCCAGGGCGTGGGGTTGCTTGGACTTGTACTTCTCCGGGAGCATGGTCAAGGTCTTGTAGATCGTCAGGTCCTCGGGCGGGACCCGACCCTCCCGCAGGTCCTCGATGGCTCGGATCCCGATCTGGGTGGCTTCCTCGGGGTCTTGTTTGGTGAGGAGCGCGTCGATGACGCGTTGCTGGACGTCCTTGGCGTAGTCGCACCAGTCGCCCCGGCGGACCTCCAGGCCCCGGACGACCGTCCGGCCATCCCTCGTCCGGCCAGCGTAGCGCTTCTTGGCGCCGGTGAAGAACAGGACGTCGAACCGGTCCTCGACCTCTAGCTCGATGGGTAGCTCCTCGTTGATCTGGTCGACGAAGGCGTCGATCTCGGGATGCTCGAGGACCATGGTCGAGTCGGTGTTGTGGAGGAGCACGTGGCCGCAGGCGTCGACGAACGTGCTCGTCCCCTCGACGTCCAGATCGTAGACATGCCCTTCGTAGGGCTCCTCGCGAAGCCGGGTCTCCAGCGAGCTGTTGTGGGACGAACTGGTCTTGAGCGTGTAGACCTGCTTGTCTTGCCGGTACTGGATGCTGTAGGTATAGCCGAGTTGGTTCAGGAGCAGCGAGAGCCCGGAGACCAGCCCCAGGGACTTGGTGGTGTAGTTGAAGTTCTCCTCGTGGTAGGCCGGCTCGTACCGTGGATCGGGCCACCGGCTCCCGTCACCCTGGATCATGACGTCCAGGATCAGGTGCTGGTAGCGCTC
>CAZBKU010000401.1:0-1975 GCA_964492585.1 uncultured Thermoplasmatales archaeon
GGGCCATGATACCCTTCTTCTGATCCTCGACGAGCTCGACCCGGAGGGTCGTCGTCGACGGCAGGATCATCGGCCGCAGGCTGACGCGGAACGGTGCCAAGGGGACCACCAGGATCGAGTCGATCTGCGGATGGACCATCGGTCCACCAGCCGACAGCGCGTAACTGGTCGACCCCGTGGGGGTGGCCAGGATGATCCCGTCGGCCCGGACGTTCTCGATCTCGTGATCGCCGGCGTGGACGGAGAACCGGAGGATCTTGCTGGGGTGCGGGCTCTTGACGACGACCTCGTTGGTGCAGTGACCAAGCACCTTGTCGTTGAGGCGGACCTGGAGCTTGGCACGCTCCTCGATGAAGAAGTCGCCCTCGTGGAGCCGGGTGAGCGACCGCTCGATCTTGCCCGGCGGCACCTCGGTCAGGAACCCGAGCTCGCCGTCGTTGACGCCGAGGATCTGGGCTTGGTTGTGCTTCAGCGTATAGAGGATCGTGCCGTCGCCGCCGACGGTGATGATGGTGTCGGCGTCCAGGCGCTCCAGGGGCACACCGGGGCCTTCCCCCAGCTCCTTGGAGAGCCCTTGCTCGATCTCCGGCGTCTGGCCGGTGATCTTCTCCCAGGTGGCCACGACCTCGCGCGCCAGGTCCACGCGCCGGGGGACATCGGGCCGTCCGGAGACGGCGACGTTCACGCCGGCACCCCCAGCTCGGGGAGCACGGCCTCGTCACCCACGGCGATCAGGTCGGTGCGCTGGCGGACGTCCAACCCCATCTCGGGCCGGGTCCCGTCCGGCGTGATCACCGTCCCGCCGGCCTCCTCGGCGATCAGCATCCCGGCAGCGATGTCGATGATCCTCAACCCGGTCCGGGTGTGGAGGTAGACATCCATGGCCCCCTGGCCGACCAGGCAGAGCTCCAGCGAGCAGGCGCCCAAGCCCCGTGGATGCCGAGGGGTCTGGACGCTCTCGGGCAGGCTTGGCAGGACCTCGGGGACCTCGATCGGGCTGACCACGCCGGCGTCCGGGGAGAAGGCCCGGGTCTCGATCGGTCGACCGTTGAGCGTGGCGCCCTGTCCGCGACGGGCCAGGTAGGTGTCCCCGGTCGGGATGTTGCGGACCAGGCCTAGCTCGACATCCTCCAGGCCGGTGGTGGCGATGGCCAGCGAGATGCTGTAGAACGGGATGCCGCGGACGGCGTTGGTCGTCCCGTCGATCGGATCGACGACGAGCGTCCGTTCGGCGCCGCGGTCCTCGGTGCCCATCTCCTCGCTGCAGAGGTTGAAGGACAGCTCCGAGGCGTCCAGCTTCTGGACGACCGCGTCCTCGGCCAGGCGGTCGATGTGCTTGGCGGGGCTGCCGGAGGCGCCCATCCCGCCAGGGCCTCCGAAGCTGTCCTGGGGCGTGCGTGCCACCAGCTCTTCGACGGTGTCGGCGATCTGGCCAAGGAGCTGGACCTCGTCCTGCATCAGATAGGGCAGGCCCCGCCCCCTGTATTTAAGTTCCGAGGTCGGCCCCTGGCGCATCCAGGAGGTCGGGATCGGTATGGCACCGCCTACCACGCAACCCTTTTCCCCGCGCTCGCTAGTGGTGGCCAGTGGAGGAGGTTAGATGTCATCAGAGACCACAGCGGACGACCGACCCTCCCAGCTTCCTGTCGATGACTTCGCGTACGTCGAGCTCTTCGTAGGTAACGCCAAGCAGGCCGCCTACGTCTACGAGCATGCCTACGGGTTCACGCCCGTGGCCTACGCGGGGCCGGAGACGGGCTTGCGGGACCGTGCCAGCTACGTGATGCGCCAGGGCGACATCACGATCCTGCTCACCGCGCCGATGACGCCGGACAGCGTCATCGCCGAGCACGTGGGCAGGCACACCGACGGCGTCCGTGACGTGGCCTTGGTCTGCCAGGACGTGGAGACGGCGTTCAACACGGCCGTCGAACGCGGCGCCGAGCCCGTCGAGAAGGTCGAGACGGTCAGCGAC
>CAZBKU010000402.1:0-1974 GCA_964492585.1 uncultured Thermoplasmatales archaeon
GGAGGATCCGCCAGTCGAGGTGGGTGAACCGTCGTCCGGGCTCCTGGCGCTTCCAGGAGACCGCGATCCTCGGGTCCTCGTCGCCGGTCTCCCGGGCGACGAGGTCGAGGCGACGGTCCCGTTCCCCGGGTGTCCGGTGGGCAAGGGTCACCAGCATCCGGGGACCGTGGAAGTCGGTCACGTCGACGACGCCGTCGACCAGCGCCAACCGGTCGTAGGCACGGGCTTTGGCGTCCGGGTCTGGGACCGTGTAGACCGCGCCGACACCGTCGACGTCGAACTGGTCCAGGCTCGGGTAGACCTGGTAGCCCTCGATGATCCCCCGGTCCTCCATCTTCCGGATGCGGGTCCGGATGGTCTCCGGGGTGGTGTCCACCTGGTCAGCGATGTAGCCCGTGCCCAGCGCCTCGAAGCCAAGGGGCTGGCGCCCCCAGAGCACGAACCCCATGGTCTGGAGGATGCGCAGGTCCAGGTGGTCCATGCCGGCCCACCACCAGGTCCGAGCAAAAGGTTGCTGGATGGGTCTCGGACCCAGGCTGGAGGCGGCCGAACGGGGTTCGTCACGTGCTATCCCCAGGCAGCACGTAACTAGATAAGCCGTGACGTGCTACATATTGGCGAGGTGCCGAGCATGTCCACCGTGGTGATCGACCCATGACCGCGCCCCCGGACGTCGTCCGTCAGGAGATCGTCATCCAGGCCAGCCCCGAGCGCGTCTTCGAGGCGTGGGCCGACCCGGACGAGATCGCCGCCTGGTACGTCGAGCGGGCCGAGGGCGACCCCAGGGAAGAGAGGATCGTGGACTGGTACCTGGGCGAGGAGCCCGAGCCCCTGGAGGTGACCACGTGCGAGCCCGGCGAGCACCTGGTCCTGACCAACGTCTCGGTGGGCCCCTGGCGTGGCACCGTCATCGACGTCGAGCTCACACCCGTCGGGGACGGGACCCGGCTGGTCCTGACCCAAACGACCACGGCCCACGAGCTGGCCGGTTTCGTGCCCATCGTGGACTCGGGTTGGGCCTGCACGCTGGCCGTCCTGAAGGCCTACCTTGAGGGCCACGCGGGACGACCGCGACGGACCGTCGAGGCCCGGCGCCCGGTGGAGCCCGACCCGGAGCTCACCGCCCGGGCCCTGGCCTCGGGCACCGCCATCGAGGCCTGGTCCGGCCAGATGCCCGAGCGGGTCTTGGCCTCGACCCCCCACGGTGCCGTCGTCGGCTTCCCCGGGTTCCCGGGCCTGTTCACGATGATGGCGGCCAACGAGGTCGTGGTCTGGTACAGCACGTGGGACGACGAGGATCTCGATCCCGTCGAGGACATGGTGGCCGCGCTGGCCGACCGGCTGCTCGAGCGCGTGGACGCACGGGCTCCGCCCGAGGCCGACCCGATCGCGTGAGTGCCGGTCCCTGGGGCTCAGGCCGAGCTGGTCCCCTCGAAGGCCGCCTCCAACGCGGCGACATCGAGCTTGGTCATCTCGAGCATCGCCTGGAAGGCGCGCTCGTAGCCCTTCCCGGCGGCCTCGCCTGCCTTCATCATCTCGACCAAGCTCGTGGGTACGACCTGCCAGCTCACACCGAACCGATCCTTGAGCCAGCCGCAGGCCTCCTCCTCGCCACCGCCGGCACGTAGGGCCTCCCAGTAGTGGTCGACCTCGGCCTGGTCCTGGCAGAGGATCTGGAGCGAGACACCCCAGTCGAAGGCGAACCCGTGGCCCGGGTGGGCGCTGTCCATGGCGGCCAGCCACTGGCCGTCCAGCTCGAAGTCGGCGAACATGAGGGTGCCCTCCTCGTCCGGCGCCTGGTCTGGGCCGTAGCGGGCCTCGATCCCTCGCTGGCTGTCCTCGAAGACCGAGGTGTACAGCTCGATGGCCTCCTCGGCCCGGCCCGCGACGTCACCGACGAACATCAGCGAGGAGACAAGGAACGGGCGCTCGTCGCCCTCGGGGTCGGTGAGCATCAGCTGCCAGTTCACGCCG
>CAZBKU010000403.1:0-1968 GCA_964492585.1 uncultured Thermoplasmatales archaeon
GACGCGACCGTCGCCTGCTTCATCGCGCGGGTGAAGGCAGGCGAAACCAGCGAGGGCTTCATCGAGGCCGTCGATGCCTGCGGCGACTATCTCGCCACCCACTTCCCCGCACCCACGTATGTCCTTCTGTGCTACCGCCCCTGCAGTACCGGCAGTTCGAAGAGGGGGACCTCTACGAGGTGCTGCAGCTAGCCAACCGGACCCTGGACGAGAGCTACGAAGGCGGCCTCTTCCTCCACTTCGCCCGGCTCTACCCCGAGGCGTTCGTCGTCGCCGAGGCCGATGGCGAGATCGTCGGGTTCATCCTGGGCACCGTCCAGCGGGCCTACGAGGCCCGTATCTTGGCTCTGGCGGTGGAGCCCGAATGGCGTCGCCGGGGCATCGCCAGCCGGCTGGTCAACCGGTTCCTCGAGACCTTCGAGCGGTACGGCGTCAAACGGATCACCTTGGAGGTCCGGATGTCCAACCAGGGGGCCCTGAGCCTCTACGAGGACCTAGGGTTCGAGAAGAAGGGCACCTTGGAAGGCTACTACGGCGACGACGAGGATGCCTACGTCATGGCCCGGACCCTCTAGGCTCGGCCACGGCTCGAGGGGTGAAGAGAGAAGGAAGGAGAGGGGCCTACGAGGCCCCTGGGACGGCCGGCAGCCGAAGCTGCGCGCAGACACCTAGTGGGTGGCCACGTTGGCCGCGTTATCGAGTTGAGTGGCGAACTTCTCCAGACGACCGGAGACCCGCGCTGGGTTGGAGAACTCGTCATCGGACAGAACCGACGCAAGCTCCTTGCCGAGCACGAAGATCGCTCGTTTGTGATCACTTTTCGAACGGTGGACGTGCGTCGGCTGGACCCCCACGGATTCGTAATCCGTGAAGACCGGAGCTTCCGCTTCGCTACCGCTCTCGAAATGGTCCTTTATCTGGCACAACAAAGTGTGCAGCTGGATCAGTTCGTTCTTGTGCACAGGTCATCCCCTCCTGCGCATTGGCGAAAGCTGTGGCGGGTTATAAACTTTTGTCAAAGGCCGGGGTCCCGCGGTGGCTCGATGGCCATGGGACCCCGGGTTGACCGAACACCTGACGGCCAGCGTCCGGGTGCCGTTCGACAAGATGCCGAACAGGGTGGCCCCGGGCCGACAGGCCCCGGACCACCAGCGGCATCGGTCGGGCCAGCCTAGAGGTCGTCGGAGGTCAGGACCTCGATCTGGCCGGGCTCGTTGGTGATGTTGCCCTTCTTGACGCCGACCAGGGTGCTGATCCCCTTCTCGACGGCGATGTCCAGGAGCCGCTGGGTGATCACGCCGTCGAAGACCACAGCCTTGGCGCCCTGGCCTTCCTTCTTGAGCGTGTCGGCCAGGTCCCGGACCGGCAGGGGTCCCTTGACGACGTTGTCCTTGTCGTCCAGGAGGACGCCCTGGAGCTGACCGGACAGGTTGCCCAGGTGGCCCTGGTAGACATCCAGGGGGCTGGACCGTTGGTCAGCCTGTTGGGAAGGCTTGCTCTTCTCCTCGGTCTCGGCCTTGGACGTGGACGTCTGGGCTTGCTTCTGGTCCCGGCGCCGTCCCTTGTCCTTGCGGTCCCGCTTGTCCGAGCGGTCCTTCTGGCCGCGGTCCTTGGGCTTCTGGTGTTGGCGTCCGCTGGACGTCTGCTCTTGCTTCTGGGTCTTGGAGGCCTTGGGCTTGTCCTCCTTCGCCTTGGCCTCGATCTCGGCATCCTCGAGCCATTGCTCGAGGGGGACCTTGTTGCGCAGGGTCTTCATCAGTTGCTTCTGGGTGAGCTCCTCGACCTCGTGGTTGGACGGGGCCTGGGCGACGAAGTCGACATCGGCGACCTGGATGAGCTCCTTGAGCAACAGCTCGCCGCCGCGGTCTCCGTCGACCAGCGCGGTGATGACCTTCTCCTTGGCCAGGTCCTTGACGGTCTGCGGGATGCTGGTCCCTTCCACGGCGATGGCGTTCTTGATGCCGTTGC
>CAZBKU010000404.1:0-1961 GCA_964492585.1 uncultured Thermoplasmatales archaeon
GGCGAAGTCATCCCCGTCGACCACGATGACCGGCGCCACCGTGCCCTGCACCCGGGCCTGGACCGAGACCTCCGAGGCCCCCGGGCTGACGGTACTGGTCAACTCGCTGCCCCCGGGCAAGCCCGAGGGCTGCACGGTAGCCGCCAGGTGGGCTTTCTCGATGGGCTGGGCCGCCACCGTGCTTGAGAGATCGGCCTCGCCGCCGATGCCGGGCTTGACCTGGGTGGCCAGGTCCACCACGGCCGGGATGTTGCCCGGTTGGACTGAGGCCGTGAGGTCGACCGCGCCTGCCAGGTTCCCGACACTCAGGCTTGAGGCCAGATGGAGGGAGGTCAACCGGACCAGGCTCGAGTCCTCGTTGAGCTCGAAGAACCCCACCAACCAGGGCCCGGCCCGGTCACCGCCCCAGATCGCCATCCCGGCGTTGGGGACGCCTTGGGTGAGGCTGTCGTCAATCGGGTGACGGGCCTGGACGATGCCGGTCTTGTCGTACTCGACGATCTCGGTGGGCTCGTTATCCTCGACGACCAACACGACCCCGTCATCATCGTGGGGGATGGCCAGGCTCTCCGGTGTGCCGTCTGGTTCGAAGCTGGAGACGACGTTGAACCCGGTGTCGAACCGGGTGACCTGGTCGGCCCCGAACCGGTCCGGTCCCATCCAGAAGGCGTCCAGGTGTGGGTCGTAGGCCAGGCCATCGAACTCGTCGCCGGGATCGTAGGTTGCCTCCCGGGTGAGGGTCTGGGTGGCGTCGTCGATCGAGAGCTCCCACACCTCGTTGGGGATCCCGAGGTGGACGAACAGACGGGTCCCGTCGTAGGCCAGCCCGTCCGGGCTGTCGGTGCTCTCGACGTCCAGGGTGTAGCTGGTGATCCACTGGCCGTCGAGGGTGTACTGGTGGAACCGGTGGCGTTGGGCGTCGTCGAGGTTGCCATCGGCGGCCCACAGGACGCCTCGGTCCCCATCGTAGGCCAGCCCTCCGATCGAGGTTCCAGACCCGTCCGCCGGATCGTCGTGCAGGGTGGCCCGCCGGCCGGAGCGCCAGGGCTGACCGTCGACATTGGGCAGCAGGATGGCGTCAAGGTTGGCGAACTTGTTCTTCGACACCGTGACCGCGGTTGAGACCTCGTCGGTGGCCTCTCGCTTGAACGTGACGACCAGCTCGGGCTCGACCCCGATCCCCTCCCTGCTGGCGTAGGCCTGCTCGGCACCCGTGGTGCTCTCTTCGTTGTCGTCGACGATGCGGACCTCGGCCCGACCACCAGGGAAGGCAGCTTGGGCCGAGCTGGTGACCTCCCACTGTTGGGGGTCGTCGGTGGACTGCTGGGTCCCGTGGTCGGTCCCGGTGGCCGGTTGGGTGTTCCATGTGATCCCGGCCTCGGTCCAGGCCTCAGTGACCTCGTGGCAGCGCAGGGCGCGCTCGAACTCGCTGGTCTCCTTCGGGTGCAAGCGCAGGGTGGCGTCGAGGATCTCGGCGGCATCGTCGGGCAGTTGGCTGAGGTCGAAGCTGGCGTACAGGCGGCGGTCCCCGTCGCCGAGGATGCCGCCCTGGCTTCGGACGAAGAGCTGGCTGCCGCCCCCGAAGTTGCTGTCGGGGCTGGCCTCGTCGACGTAGGCATCCTTGTCCGTGGCCAGCGTCTGCTCGGCCGTTCAGGCCACCTCTGGCGGGCCGGTTAGCACGCGGAAGGCCCCTGGGCCGGTGACTCGGGTCCCATCCAGGAACACGCGAACGTCGGTGGGATCTTCGATGATGTCGCGCTTGGGGCGAAGCTGGATGTCGATGCCGACCTGGCGCGTGGCGACGTCTAGGCGCAGCAGGACGCGGGCGTCGAGCTCGGGCAACCGGCGCCGGTACCCGATGGCGTGGGCATTGAGGATCGTGGTCGATCCGTGACCGGGCTGGTAGTCGCTGTGGGCCTGCTTGTGCTGGAGCACGTCGGTGTACCGGCCGTCCCGGCCGG
>CAZBKU010000405.1:0-1954 GCA_964492585.1 uncultured Thermoplasmatales archaeon
CGAAGGACCCACCTGATCCCGCAAGCCAGACGGATCGGGGGTTCCATGAGGACCGCGATGGGGCTCCGGAAGAAGCGGCCAAGCGTCAGATCTGCATACGGGTAGAGACCCGCCACGACCAGCGTGGCCCATCCCGGCAGGAAGGGGAGCGAGGATGCGCCCAGGAGCGCCCCGGTCAAGATCGAGACCGTGTAGAACCCGTTGGCAAGGGCCGTCAGTTTCAAGATCGCCAG
The DNA here is from genome assembly GCA_964492585.1 of uncultured Thermoplasmatales archaeon. GTDB lineage: Archaea > Thermoplasmatota > SW-10-69-26 > SW-10-69-26 > SW-10-69-26 > CAYXGD01. The sequence continues at coordinate 234 of CAZBKU010000405.1, forward strand.
GTTGGTTGGCGCCTCTTCCTCCTCGGCCTCCACATCTTCGTCCGGCTGGGCGGAGGGGTCACCCTCGGAGGCACCTGGGTCGTGGTTCACGGCAAGCTCGATGAGGAACGTGCCAGCGTACAGGCCGGGTTCATGCTACCTGGCAGGAGGGCCACCGGCAACCAAGCCCCCGGGGGGACCATCTCAGAGGGCCGTCCCCCACCCCTTGTGATAGATCATCGGAACCTCGGGGCAGGACAGCTCGCCGCGACGGCAAGCCTCGCGACCAAACCACCCGAGGGGGCTTGCCAAGCTACCCGGCCTTCCGCTCCGGCAGAAGAAACAGAGCCTGACCGGACCCCGAAGATCTGATGTGCCCTGCTGGCCACGAGGGGGCCTCCCTCTCGGGCCACTGCGAGCGTCCTACGTGCTGTCCTCATCCTTGGCCCGCGCCCGTCTCCAAGCCTCGGCGCCGACGCCGACGGCGATCAGGCCAACCCCGGCGGCGGCCATCGGCAACGAGCTGGTGAACCCACCACCGGCTTCCGTGGCCTGGGTCTGGGCCCCCAGGATGTGGCTGGGGGCGTCGGCGTACACGTGCAGCCCGGCCGGGCCCCGGAGGGTGAACGCGAGGAGGTCGGGGGACAGGACCACGTCCGGGACCGCCCCGAGGGGTGCCGGCATGACGCCCACCCGGCGCTCGGCGAGGTTGTACATCGCCATCCCCGCGGGCTCGGTCACCTTCCAGGCGACCCATCCGTCGGCCATCACCGGGTCCTTGAACGGCCCGAAGTTCGGGGTGAGGTCGGCCGTCTGGTTCGATGGGAGGTGTTTGAGGACGATCCGGCTACCCTGGGGCCGGTCAGACGCGTTCGGCTCGGCGGACCCTTGGATCGAGGAGGGGAGATAGCCCTCGGCCCACACGATGTGGTCACCCCACATGCTGGGCAGGGTCTGGAGCATCTCGTCGTACGTGAGGCGGTTGAGTTCGCCGGTGGTCAGGTTCCGCATGAACACCTCGAAGTTGGGGCCGCCGAACGACTTGGACCAAACGACCCGATCTCCGAAGACGTCGGGAGCACTGGCGGGCCCTGCACCTGCACCCGCCCCAACGGGGTAGCGTTGCCCGGTCTCAAGATCGAGGGCCTTCACGGTGAACTCGCCCCACGACGACCAGGCCACGACCCCCTGATCGAGGGCGACCTGACGCTCGTCGCTCTGGGAGTCTGTGATCGCGCGGAACGTACCATCCTGGGTATCGAGGACATACACCTGGAGCACCCCGGATCGGTCGTCGGACCACGCCACGAACCGGCCGTCGTAGGCCAGTGAATCGAAGCCAAGGTTGCTTGCGGGGACCCCGATCTGCGTGACAAGGCGTTCGCTCCCAGCGGTCACGTTCACCAGCCACAGGCCCACGCGGGTCCCGTTGTCCAGGGGGGAGGCGAAGACGATCTCGTCCTGGTGGATGCCCAGGGATCCGGGCAGAGCGGTGAGGTTGGAGACCTGCATGGCTTCCCGGCTGTTGGCCTCGTCCTCGCCTACCGAGCCGGTACCGCCGTGGCCCAAGGCCCCTGGTAGGACGAGGAGTAGGCAACTCGTCAAGATGAGCACACTGGCCGGACGGATCATGGTCGGTCCTCCATCGTTGCCTCCTGGGTGGATCGCGAGACGGGTGAGCGACTGGGTCTCGAGGTACCCCGTCGCCACACTATCTGATATATTATACACTAGTATTTATT
>CAZBKU010000406.1:0-1953 GCA_964492585.1 uncultured Thermoplasmatales archaeon
ACCCCGAGCTGCCCGGGTACACGGCGGCCAAGTTCGGCGTGCGCGGGCTCACCAAATCCGTCGCGCTCGACCTGGGCAAGCACGACATCCGGGTCAACTCGGTCCACCCCGGCGTGGTCCGCACGCCGATGACCGAGGACATGCCCGAGGACACGACGCACGTGGCCCTCGACCGCACCGCCGACCCCAGCGAGGTCGCGGACATGGTGGTCTTCCTGGCCAGCGACGAGTCCTCGTTCAGCACGGGCGCCGAGTTCAAGGCCGACGGCGGCGAGACCGCGGGCCTGGTCCAGAACTCGCCCAAGGAGGAACGGGCGTGATCGCTTGACATCGGACGCCGAGCCCGCCTGCACGCACACGGACCAGGTCGAGGACGTGGCCCCCAGCGCCGAGGGGTGTCAGGAGTGCATGGAGGCGGGCGACGAGTGGGTCGAGGCCAGGATGTGCCTGGTGTGCGGGCACGTCGGGTGCTGCGACTCGTCCGAGAACCAGCACGCCCGCAAGCACTTCCAGGCCACCGGCCACCCGCTGATCGAGGCCTTCGAGCCGGGCGCGGACTGGCGCTGGTGCTACCTCGACGAGGTGTACCTGGAGCCCAGCCAGGGCGCCGCCTAGAACATGCCGTTGTCGTGGGCCATGGTCTCGGGCACGGGCTGTAGCACGTCCCAGTGCTCGACGATCCTGCCCTCCTCGTCGAACCGGAAGATGTCGATCCCCGCGTAGTCCTGGTCGCCTGGCCAGTGCTGCTCGCAGTGGAGGACCACCAGGTCCCCCTCGGCGACGGCCCGGTGGAAGGTGACCTCCTTGCCAGGATACTCCCGAGCCATCTCCTCGAAGTACTCCACGAAGGCCTCCTTGCCGTCGGCCACGTCCGGGTTGTGCTGCGTGTACGTGTCTCCCACGTAGCGCTCCACGGCCTCCCGCGGCTTGGACTGGTTGAACATGAGGTCGTAGAAGTCCCTCGCGGTGGCCTTGTTCTCCTCGGGGCCGGGGGCTGCAGTTCGGGCGTTCACGGTGGGTGGATGTCGACGATGCACGATGAAAGCCCTTCCCGCCAGACGAGCGAGCACCGGGTCCCATGCTCCACCCGAACCTGGGGGGCTGAGCTTTATCTTCGAGGCTTGGCCATGCTAGACCGATCGACGATGACCTCCAAGAAGGAGCTCCTCGACGGACTGAGCGAGGCACTGCGTTACGAGTACCAGTCGGTAGTCATGTACAACACCTACGCGGCCACGGTGAGCGGGATCCACCGCGGCGAGCTCAAGGAGTTCTTCGAGGGGGAGCTCCCCGACGAGCTCGGCCACGCCCGGTACCTGGCCAACAAGATCTCCGCGCTCGGCGGCACCCCGCCCACCGAGGCGGCCGCCGTGCCGATGACGAGCAACGCGCGCGAGATGCTGGAGAACGTGCGGGAGGCCGAGGCCGACGCCGTCGAGCGCTACGGCACGCTGATGGAGATGGCCGAGGAGGTCGGCGAGCTGGGCCTGGCCAACGACCTCCACGACATCGTCAGCGACGAGACCAACCACAAGGAGGAGACCGAGAAACTCCTCCAAGGGCACTGGAAGGAATAGGCGGGGACCAATCGATACCCGAGCGGGCGTAGCCCGGGAACCTTCTTCCGACGCCCGGCCCGTAGGGCAAGGCGTGATATGTTATGGCAAGCCAAGAACAGGAAGCTACCAGATCAGAGAGCCCCACCGTACCCGACGTCTCGGATGAGGCCTGGTCGTCGCTTTACCTTGGAGGTGAGTGGGTCAAGCCCGGCGACCGAGAGATGATCAAAGTCACCAACCCTTACGACCAGGCGGCCGTCGCCGAGGTCCCCAGAGCCACGCGCGAGGATGCCGACCAGGCGTACGAGCAGGCCACACGCGCCGTGCACGAAAACCGGGATCGCACGCCCCAGGCACTGGCCCAGCCCATCGACGAGGCCATGCGGATCATCGA
>CAZBKU010000407.1:0-1949 GCA_964492585.1 uncultured Thermoplasmatales archaeon
GAGTTCGCCGAGATCGACGAGCTGGCCGAGCACCCGGTCAAGGTCCCGATCACCGGGGCCTACACCTTGATCGACTGGAGCTTCGACGAGCACTACCTGAGAAAGCACCTCCACGACGCCGACATCGAGCTGGGCAGCCCCGAGAGCCGCCAGGCCCGGGCCGCTGCCAGGCAAGAGTTCGTCGTCGACGTGGCCCAGCGGATCGTGCGCCCCAACCTCGAGGCCCTCATCGACGAGGGCGCGACATGGATCCAGATCGACGAACCGGCTGTCGCCACCCACCCCGAGGAGCTCGACCTCTTCGTCGAGAGCTTCAACAAGAGCGTCGAGGGCCTCACCGACCAGGCCCGGTTCAGCACGCACATCTGCTTCAGCGACTACACGCGCCTGTTCCCCGAGATCCTCGAGCTCGACAGCTGTGCCGCCTACAGCCTGGAGCTCTCCAACCGGGATCCCAACCAGCCCGGCACCACCGCCGAGGACCGGCCCGGCTACCACATCCTGGACCACTTCGCCGAGCACGACGCACCCGGCGCCGTCGGCTTGGGCGTGGTCGACATCCACACCGACGAGCTCGAACCGGTCGACGTCGTCGCCGACCGGATCCGCTACGCCCTGGACGTCTTCGACGGTGATCCGACCAAGGTGTGGCCCTGCACCGACTGCGGGCTGCGCACCCGGAGCTGGGAGGTCAGCCACGACAAGCTGGCCATCCTAGCCCAGGCCGCCGGCCAGGTGCGCGACGAGCTGTGAGGGGATCGGACGCTCGCGCGGATCAGTAGGAGAGAACCTCGAGCCCAGCCACCCGATCGAACGGCCCCCGGTCGCGGGTGACCACCGGCTCCCCGTGGGCCAGCGCCGTGGCGGCGATGAAGAGATCGATCAAGGGCATCGGCTGGCCGCCTTGTCGAGCCCGAGCGGCCAGGCGGCCGGCGGTCCGGGCGACCTCGGGATCGAAGGCGAAGCAGAAGAGCTCGCGAAGCAAACCATCCACCCGCTGACGCTCCTCCTCGGGTCGCTGGCTGAGCCCGATACCGAAGTGCAGCTCGTAGTGCGTATGGGGTGTGACACCCAGCGGGGCGGTGCTCTGGGAGAGCAAGCGGTTGAGCTCGGCGGCAGCCTCCCGACCGCGAAGCAGATCGATGCAGAAGGTCGTGTCGAGCACCGGCATGGTCAGCCCCAGTGCTCCTCGAACCGTTCCTCCTGCTCCTGGTCGAACCGGCGGCGGAACTCTGCCACGGCCGCCTCGAGCTCGTCGGCGAACCCAGGCGAGATGCTGCCAGCGTACTTGGCCAGATCCTGGCGTCCGGTCAACCGGAGGACGACGTCGCTGAAGCTCTCGCCCTCCTTTTTGTCCCGTTTGAGCCTAGCATAGGCCTCGTCGGACAGCGAGATCGTCTTGGTCCCCATCATCCCTGTGTGTGTCTGTGCACCTTCTTATAGTTTCTCTCCTGATGGCGCGACCTGTCGGGTCGTTGGATCAGGAGGATCGGCTAACGCTTCCGATGGCTCAGGGGCACATGCCGCTCGGCCCGGAACGGCCTGTCACCCTCGGACCCGGTAGCTCCTGACCACCAACCCGATGCTGCCCAACAACGCGGCAGGCACGGCCGCGATCCCGGCGATGGTCCGGTGCTCCTCGATGGGCGTGACCAGGTCGATGAAGAACCGGTCCTCCTCGACGTGCTGGGCCCGGGCCTCGTCGGTGCTCTGGTACGCCAGCTCCATGATCTCCCGGGGCTCGCCCCGGTCCTCGACGGGCAACTGGAACCCGAAGGCACCGGCCATCTGGGTCGGTGTCATCTCCACCACGACGTGGCGCTCCATCTCCAGGATCCACCCGGTGCGCGGATCGCTGGCCAGGGTCACCTCCTCGGTGAGGTAGATGTCGTAAGCATGCCAGGTGGTCGGGACCTGCTCGAAGCTCGACGCCCAGACCCGTGTCTCGA
>CAZBKU010000408.1:0-1945 GCA_964492585.1 uncultured Thermoplasmatales archaeon
CGAGCTCGGGAGGGCTTGTCACCCACCGCTTGAGCTTCTCGAGCACCACACCGTGATGTGCGGCTGAAGCCCTATAAAAGTTCCACTGGGACGTGGCACGATGTAGATGGCCAGCGCGAAGCGCCCCTAGGCCCCGCTACGGCGCCCTTGGCAGGCCAGGACCCCGTTCAAGACGACCCTCAACCCCTCGGCCTGGCGGTCGAGCCCGACGTAGCGTCGGTCCACGTCCTCGACGGAGAGCACGGCCTCGCCCTCGGTGGAGTTCAGGAAGGCTTCCGGGGTCTCGAAACCCAGGGGGACGACCTCGAAGGTCGGCTGGACCAGGAGCGGGATCGGCCGGTGGTCCTCGAAGACCTGGACCGTGACGTGGTCTCCCGGCTGGAGATCGGTGTTCTCGTAGAGGGCCTGCTCGTGGAGGCCGACGCGGCCTCGGTCGAGATCCTCGGCGAACCCTCCGAAGGGGGCAAGGTAGGCGTACCGTCTCGTCTCCATCGGCCACTGGACCCCACCAGCCTGGTAACCGTCGACCCTGTCGGGGTCGCGCCACCACGGCTGGTCGATCCGGCGCCGACCGCTCGGGCGACCTGACCGATCCATATCATGCCATGCTGGGGCATACAGGGTTAAACAGTTTTCGATAGAGGCATCGAACCCCTCCGGACATAGACCCCTTAATCGGCCGATCCCAGGCCTTCTACCGTTTCTATATCAAGTCTTCGATGAAGCGCGGATGGGATTATGCTCTCGGATCGATCGGCGGAGGTACGTCGGTGGCCGCTGTACCCCCCTGGGGCCGGGGAGGGGGTTAGGACTAAGGCGCACGCACGGGTTCCCTGCGCCACTCCCATGCGAACCTTCGAGAACATCCTGGAGACCATCGGGGACACGCCGCTGGTGAGGCTCAACCAGGTCGTACCTGAGGGTCCCGAGGTCCTGGCCAAGGTCGAGTCCATGAACCCTGGCGGGAGCGTCAAGGATCGGATCGGCATCACCATGATCGAGGCTGCCGAGGCCGAGGGCCTCGTGGAACCCGGTGGGACCATCATCGAAGGGACCTCGGGCAACACCGGCGTCGGCCTGGCCCTGGCCGCGGCCATCAAGGGCTACGACGTCATCTTCACCATGCCCGACAAGATGGCCGTCGAGAAGGAGCGTCTGCTGCGAGCCTACGGCGCCGAGGTCATCCGGTGCCCGACAGCCGTCGAGCCCGACGATCCCCGCTCGTACTACTCCGTGGCCGAGCGGCTCAACGAGGAGATCGAGAACTCGTTCTACCCCAACCAGTACTTCAACGACGCCAACCCCGAGGCCCACATCGCCACGACGGGCCCGGAGATCTGGGAGGCCACCGACGGCCAGGTCACCCACTTCATCGCCGGGGTCGGCACCGGCGGGACCATCTCGGGCACCGCCAAACACCTCAAGGATCAGGACCCCGACGTCCAAATCATCGGCGTGGACCCGGAGGGCTCGATCCTGGCCGACCGGCACGCCACAGGGGAAGCCCACCCCGAGAAGGCCCACCCCTACCTGATCGAGGGGATCGGAGAGGACCTGATCCCCTCCACGGTCTGGTTCGACCTGATCGACGAGATGGTCCTGGTTCAGGACGAGGAGTCCTTCACCATGGCCCGCCGCCTGGCCGTCGAGGAAGGCATCCTGTGCGGGTCCTCGTCGGGCTCGGCTGTCGTCGGCGTCCAGCATGCCTACGAGCAAGGCTTGATCGACGACGACGCCCTCGTCGTCGTGCTCCTCCCGGACACCGGGGAGCGTTACCTCTCCAAGGCCTTCAACCAGGGATGGCTGAGATCCCAGGGCCTCATCGAGCCGGCCAGAACCGCTGGCCAGGCCGCCGTGAGCCCCCTGCCCAAGGTCGCCCCGGACGAGGACGTCGAGGGTATCCTCCGTGTGGCCGAGGCGCGGGATGTCCCCCTGGTCGCCGTCG
>CAZBKU010000409.1:0-1404 GCA_964492585.1 uncultured Thermoplasmatales archaeon
GTGCTCGGTCTCGACGTCGGGCTTGCCTAGGGAGGCATCGGTGCGGCCAAGGACGGTGACCTTCCCATCCTGGGCGCCCCAGATGGCGATGCCGGGCCCGAACGCCGGTTGGCTGGCGATGTAGGTGGAGGAGCTGCTGGCCACGCCGACCTTCGTCGGGTATGTCCAGGTCCACACGCGTTGCCCGGTCTCCTGATCGTAGGCGGTGATCCTCGGTTGCTCGAGACCTGTCCCGTTCCGGAACTGGGTGATGTACGCGTTCTGGGCGTCCAAGGTCACGGGGAAGACCATGTTCGCGCGGCCAGGCGTGGGGTCAGTCGCCTGCCAGAGGAGGTCCCCGCTGGCGGGATCGATGCGGAAGACCGTCTGCTCGGTCGTCCCGATGAGCACATCGCCCCGGGAAGCCATGCCCTTGGCGCCCTGGCTTTCCACCCGATCCCGGCTCCCTGCGGTGCTCTGCCAGATCATCTCACCGGTCCCCTTGTTCAAGGAGACGAACGCGTCCAGGCGGGTGTGCACGGCGGTCTCCGTGACGACCGGGTGCGCGCAGCAGAACAGTCGTTGGGAGAGGGCGTCGCCCTGACGGGCCTCCCGGGTCGTGTCGTTGTGCGACCATACAACGTCGCCGTTGGTCCGGTCCAGGGCCCAGACCTCGTACTGGAACAAGTCCTGCCAGGCCTCTGTGGTCACGGCCGTGTACGCGTAGACCTGCTCGTCGTCGACCGCGACGGTCATCCCGGAAAGATCGCGGTTGACGTTGGTGGGGTCACCCACCATCGAGCCCTGGGTGGCCAAGGGTCCAGGCAGGCCACGCGCATCACGCATGGAGGTCGTCCGGTTCCACGTCCAGTCGACCTCGCCGGTGGGGATGTCGATAGCCACGAGGCCCTCCAGGGCCTCAGGCTCCGGTGCGTCCTCGCGTGCCACGTCGAACCGGGCGTAGAGCGTGCCGTCCACGACGACCTGAGGCTCGTAGTCCTGGTCCGTGAACACCGTCTCGTCGAACACGGTCGTGCGCCATCGCTCCGTACCGGACGGGTACGCCGTGGCGACCAGCGCCTGCCCGTCACCGTCATCGTCCCTGCTCTCGTGGATGAGCAGCTCGGCGGTGAGCATGCGCACGTTCAGCTCTTGGGCGTCGAGCACCTTGTCGACACTGCCTGTCGCCAGGTCGATGCTCCAGATCGCGCGGGTGTCCAGGTGATCGGTGGGGCCATCGTAGAAGGACCCATCGATGGTGAGGATGTAGGCGGTGTCGCCCTGGATGACGGGTGTGCCCATCGGCGTGCCGTTGAGCTGCACTTGGAACGCCGTGTCGTTCGTCGCCGGACCCTCGAACGGGATCGCGCCGGTCCGACCAGGATCGTACCCAGAACGCAGCCACTCGGCCCCGCTGGCCACCGG
>CAZBKU010000409.1:1414-1930 GCA_964492585.1 uncultured Thermoplasmatales archaeon
GCCCTCGGCCTCGCCATGAAGAGGACCTGGTCCTCGAGGCTCAGCGGGCGCGAGTCGTCGAGCGGCTGCCCGTTGTCGACGCCGGGCCTCTCGACAGGGATCCTGAGGGCCACATCGGGCCAGGTGGGTCCGCCGCCTGGCTGGAACCCGGTGGCCGCGGCGTCGCCGCGGGGCTGAAGCCAGCCGGACGCCGAGGCTGCCGGCACGGCGACCATCAGACCGGCGAGCAGGATCGCGATCCACCGGTTCACGCCTGGCCACCTCCGTCCCCGGCGGACTCGGACCACCGCTCGAGCAAGCCGCGCACCGTCTCGCGCTGGGCCTCGTTGAGCGCCTCGTCCTCCTCGAGCAGCCGCTCGAAGGTGTCCCGCTCCCATGTGCTGATCTCGCCGTCGGCGAGCATGCCTTTCAGCGACTGGACCATGCCATGCGGCAGGAACTGCAGCCGCTCGTCCAACAGCTCGGTGCGCAGCTGGCTGCGCAGCTCGCCGATGCGGCTCTCGATGACGCCGAACT
>CAZBKU010000410.1:0-1922 GCA_964492585.1 uncultured Thermoplasmatales archaeon
CGACCACGTACCCCAGGTCGCGCCCGAACTCGAACACGTCCCGGTTGAGCTCCACATCCGACCGGTTGCGGTCCAGCACCTCCAGTACCCGGCCCTGCCGCCAGAGGTGCGGCACCCCACCCGCCACGACGTCCTTGCGCTGGCCGAGCGTGGCATCGGCAACGGCGTCCAGCGAGATCCGGCGTCCGTGGCGCTGCTTGATCGTGGCCAACGTGTCGATGGTCCGTTCCTCCAGTTCGGCCCGCACGTTCCGGCCCAGCTCGGCCTCGAGCACCCGGTAGTCGAACCCGAGGATGTTGTGGCCCACGATCGTCGTGGCCGCGGCCAGGCGGTCCATCAACCGCTCGAACTCGGGCTGCAGGAAGAACTCGTACACGCTGCCCCGGCCGGTGTCCATGATACCGGCCACGGCCACCTCCTGCTCGTCGAGCTTCCGCTCGTCGCCGAAGAACCGGGTCTCGATGTCCAGCACGACCGTGCTCACGGCGACCATCCCCCGACCATGGTTGTGCTGCACGCCGCCGGCTTAGAGATCAGAGCGGCAAGCCACCCGTACGTGCGTCCACCTGGGAACACATAAATATGTGTCCACACATACCTGGGGTCGATGCCGAACATGACGCTCTCCATCCCGGAGGACCTCCACGCCATGATCCAGCGCCACCCCGAGGTCAGCTGGAGCGCGGTGGCCCGCAAGGCGATGTGGGAGTACGCCCGCAAGATGGAGCTCTTGGACCAGCTCACCGAGACCAGCGACCTCACCGAGGTTGATGTCGAGGAGCTGGGCAAGGAGATCAAGAAGGCCGTGCGCCGCCGCCACGACGAGGCGAGCACGTGAGGCTGGTCCTCGACACGAACATCCTCCTCTCGGCCGTGATGCGCGATGCGTTCACCCGGGCCTTGCTGATCCACCCCCAGGTCGAACTGGTCATGCCCGAGTACGCGCTCGACGAGGTCGACCGCCACCTCCCAAGCATCGCCGAGCGCATGGACGTGGCCGTCGAGCAAGCCAGGCTGACCCTGGACCTGCTGCTCTCCGGCGTCGAGACCGTGCCCCACGAGGACTACACCGATCAGATGGCCCGGGCTGACGCGGTGCTCGAGGACCTGGACCCGGACGATGCACCGTTCCTCGCGCTGACCCTGGCCACGGGCGACCCCATCTGGACCCAAGACAAGGCCCTGCGCGAGAGCGAAGACGTGCCCACCGTCTCCACCCAGGAGCTCGCCCAGCGCCTGGGCTACGCCTGACCCAGGGACCGGCCAACCGATCACGCGACCACCACCGTCCCCTGCAACCGACCCCGGACGGTGACGCTTAACCGCCGCAGCCCAACCTCCTGGTAGAGCACCTCGTCCCCAACCCGCTCGACACCGAGCACGCCTGCCACCTCGAAGACCCGCCCCCGCCAGGTCACCCGGGCACGGGGCTCCCATGGCTCGTCGCCCACGGCGAAGAGGATGGCGTCCCCCCGGCGCATGGTATCCGGGCTGCCGGTGTCGGCGCCGGGGAACATGGGCGTCTCCGACAGGGAGAACGCCGGCGTCCCCGCGGCAATCACCTGCACGATCCGCCGCAGCTCGACCGTCTCCCCGTCCTGGACGCGGTTGACCTTGGAGCCGGCCTCGTGGGTGATCCGCCGGAAGTCGTCGAACGGGTCCACCAGCAACCGCGTCACGATACCCTGGACCCGAGCCTGGGCCTCGACCGGATGCAACCCGGGCGTGACCGTGGTGAGCAGCCTGGCGGGGTAGTCCACGTCGAGGTACGAGGGCAGGCTCTCGTGGAACCGGGGTTCCACCGCGCTGGATAGCTCGCCAGTCGCGGAGCGTCTGACGGTGAGCGAGCAGGCCAGCTCATGTTCGGCTTGGGCTTCCCAGATGACCACCAGGCGCGGGGCCGTGTTGCCCTCCCGTCCCCA
>CAZBKU010000411.1:0-1914 GCA_964492585.1 uncultured Thermoplasmatales archaeon
CGACCTCAACGCTTGGTCCCGTGACGGCAAGGGCTCCCGGTGCATCGATCCACAGGCTGCCTCGGGTGACCGTGACCAGGGTGAACCGTCTCTCGACCTCGCGGACGCCGGGAGCGGGCTCGGAGAGGACCTTCTCACCTGTCCAGTGGCTCCAGGACCCGTTGGTGGGCGAGCTACCGCTGAGGGTTACGTTGTGCACGAAGAGGCTGAAGTTGCCCTGGAGGGTGGCCGAGTCGACCCCCTGGGTGGCGATCCACGGCCCCTCCACCTGGTAGGCGAACCCACGCTCTGGCGGGCCCATGAGCCTCATCGTCTTGTTCCCGTGCCCGACGCGGGTGATCCAGCGGTCCTCCCAGATGGAGAAGCGCGTGTCCTCCTCGGCCTGAGCTTGGAGCCGGGAGGCCGTCTGGCCGGCTCCGAGGAGCTCCGGTTCGGCGTTGAGCTGCTCGATCGTCACCTGGGTTCCCTCGACGTGGAAGCTGTCGCTCCCCTGGTCCGTGGTCCGGCGCGTCACTGGGTCCCTGCCGTCGCGGCCGACGTCGTAGCCTCGGACCCATGTGTACTTGAGCTCGATGGCCTCGGCGGAGAGGGCGATGCTCGTCCCCGCCAGGGTGTCCGTGTCGAGGTGGATGGCTCCACCGGTCAGGGTCGACGAGGAGGGGCCAGAGATCACCACGTCCTCACCAGCAGCCAGGCTACCGTCGGTGGTCCGGGTCTCTGAGGAGGCAGTGACGTGAGCTGGGACCACGAGGGCTGCGACGGCGACGAGGACGAGGATCAACCGCCAGCGCATCATCTTGCCTCACATCTTGATGGTGACCCGGACCGGTTCGCTCTCGACGATGATCTGGCCGTAAGCGTCCACCGCGTGGACCTGGTACCACACCGACTCGCCGCTGGACCACGCGGCCGCGTCTGTGAACGATCGGTCCTGTACCCCGCCCTCCCAGACCTCCTGGAGGGTCGATGGTGTGGCTCCCCGGAGGACCTGGAACGCCGCGATCCCCTCGCGGTTCCCGGGCAGGGTCCAGTTCACCACGACCGAGGGGCCCGAGGAGACGGCGGTGGTGTTGAGGGGGGAGTCGTCCGTGGTTCCCGTGAGCTCGTCCTCGGGGCTGCTGGACGGCTTGCACTCAGGGTCCACGGTGACCCCGGGGAACCCCTCACCTGTCGTCAAGCAGGGCCCGTTGGCTTGGTTGAGGATCTGGCTGGTCGCCGCCGATCCGGCCGGGAGCAGGCTGGGGGTCATCGGTACGAGCACGAGAGTGAACGCGACGGAGAGGAGCCTCCGCGATACAGCCAACCAGGTAACCTCCGGCTGTTGACATAGATATACTAGTGTAATAAAGTTCCTGGTGGTGGGGGTAGCCTCCGGAGCCTGCTTCAGCGGGGGTGGCTCCACTCCTCGGTGACCTGGGCCTCGAGCTCGTGGAGCTGGGCGAACGCGTCCTCGAGGAACCAAGAGAGGTCCTCGGGATCGGTGGTGTCCCGGGCCCAGGGCGCAAAGGGCAGAAGGATGCCATGGGCGGAGATCAGGAACCTCTCCAGCGACCCTACCGCGTGTTCCATACGCGCGCTAGGCGCGGGCATCCTTCCGAACCGTTCGGCTGCCACCTGGAGCCAACCGTGCAGTTCGCCGAGCCGGTGCTCCAACGTCTGCCAGGAGAGCATGCCCCGGTTGTACGCGCTGTAGATGTGCCCTGCGTCGTCGATGGTTCTGCTGGCCTCCTCGCGGAGCTGGGGACCCTCCTCGACCCAACGGCCCGAAGGGTCCTGATCGCGGTCCATGCATCGACGCAGGGTCTCGTGGTTGGCATGCCACTCGAGATCGACGCCTGGTGCTACCCTCTCATCGGCACGATGCATCGGCCCCATCCGTCTGCTGGCCTCCTCCGACCAGATGGTCCGGCCACA
>CAZBKU010000412.1:0-1913 GCA_964492585.1 uncultured Thermoplasmatales archaeon
GCTGAGACTGGGGCGTTGCAAGCAACCTCGACCCGCTGCCAGCTCATCGAGTCCCTGGGTCGCCACGACCGATGTCCCGTCTGGCAGACCACGTACGATGGCCCCGCCCAGCGGCACGACCAGGCCCGAGCTGTGGCCTCCGGCCCCGATGGCCAGCAAGCCTTCCTGGTGGGATGGACCTGGAGCCAGGAAGGCAACATCGACGTGCTCGTCATGGCCATCGATGCCGTCACCGGCCAGCAGCTCTGGACGAGCCCGTACGCCGGCCCGGCCGGCGGCCAGGACCTTGGGTGGAGCATCCAAGCCTCCCCGGACGGGGAGAGCGTCTACGTGGGCGCATGGAGCAGTGCGAGCGGACAGGGCTTCGACTTCGACGCGGTCACGATCGCCTACAATGCCACCACCGGCGAGCAGGAGTGGGTTGCCCGCTACGATGGCCCCCCGGGAGGCAAGGACCGCATCCGAGCGATGGCCGTCTCCCCCGATGGCGAGACCGTCGCGGTCACCGGCGAAAGCCACGCACATGGCAACAGCGACATCGTCACGATCGCCTACGAGGCCAGCACGGGAACCCAGCGATGGATCGACCGGCACAACGGGACTCGTGACGCCTCTGACCTCAGCCACGACATCGCGTTCGGCCCCGCAAGCCAGCAGGTCTACGTGACCGGGTACGTCGGGATCCCAGCCAACGCCGACTACGCGACGCTGGCCTACGAGGTCGACACCGGCCAAACGGCGTGGACCCAGCAATACGATGCTCCCCGTGGAGGCTGGGACGTGGGGGAAGCGATCGAGGCCTCCCCCACCGGTGAGCGCGTCTACGTGACGGGGACCAGCTACGGCGAGGACGAGGCCGGGGAGTCAACACGCAAGGACGTCCGGACCGTCGCCTACAACGCGACCACCGGACAGCAGGCGTGGACGAACCGCTTGGATGGGCCCGCCCACGGCCACGACTTCGCAGAGGACATCGCTGTGTTGCCCGACGACAGCCTCGTGCTCGTCACCGTTTCCATCAGGCGTCTGGTCCCTGGCGCCAGCCAAGCCTACGAGCAGGGCGATGGCGTGGACAGCGACTCCGAGTACGCGACCATCGCCTACGACACACGCGACGGGCAGACGCGATGGGTGGCCGGCTACGATGGCAGCCGTCTGGACACCGATGCCCCGCAGGGCATGGCGCTGAGCACGGACGGCCAGAGGGCCTACGTGACGGGGATGAGCACGGTCCTCGGCGTCACCTCGGTCTTCGACGCCGGCGTGAGTGCTGCGACCGTGGCCGTCAACACGACGACCGGTGAGCTGGCGTGGTCGAGCCGGTACAAGACCGTGCCCAGCGAGCGCACGATCGCCATGGACATCACCGTCAATCCCGAAACCGGGCAACCGCTGGTGGCAGGCTACGAGGGCTTCGTGGGCCGACCCGCCGGCCAGGTGGAGGACACGAACGCGCTGGCGACCACCTACGATCCCTGAAGCGCGCGGGCGCATCCGATCTCGTCCCACCGGACGCCAGGAGGGGCGCTTGGCCCACAGGATGCCGGTGTCCACATGCTGCGATGGGGCCTGCCGGGCGCTCGTCACGTAGAAGGCGCCTTCCCCGACGTCGGTCTCGATGGTTTGACCGGATCCCGTAGCCGGATCGCCCGTTTTCCGGTCCGCAGGTCTTTCCGCACCGGGCGCCTTTCTCCAGTGTCCTCATCTCCAAAGACTCCGGGGCGTGGGGGTTGCATCGACGGACCAGCGGAATGAAGTCTCTCTTGGTATCGCATTCCTTCGGTCCCGCACATTGTATGGTGCCACTGAGCTGGGTACGAGGACAGCAGGTCGTGTGCCGGGCTGGTCGGGGATCAGAGGCGCTCGGAGTCAAACCACTCGGGCTCAACCCGCCCCAGGTTGTTGACGTTTTG
>CAZBKU010000413.1:0-1910 GCA_964492585.1 uncultured Thermoplasmatales archaeon
GGCCTGGGCGAACTCGGCGTTCTCTTCGAAGACCTGGGACGGCATGGGGATGTCCAGGCCGGTGCGCTCGCCGAGGAGGTTGACGCTGCAGTCGAAACCCACGTTCAGGAGGCAGAGACCGAAGACGGGATCGAGGATGCCGGTTTCGACGTTCTGGTCCCCGATCGGGATGCTTCCGTCGGCGAGGGCTCGGTCCTGGTAGGGCCGAAGGGTGGTTGCGTCGTGCTCTGTTGGGACCCAAGCCGCGCCGGTCGCACGGCTGCCCGGGTTCAACACCATGGGCGTGGCGATGAGGTCTGAGGCAGGGTGGGCGGTCCACGTGCCGCTTTCGCTGGTGAACTCGAAGGTCGTCTCTCCCAGTTCGACGTCCTCGAACCGGTCAACCAGCACCGGGGGTGGAGCTGCACCCACACCGATCGGGGCCTGGGCGGTGGCGTTGCCGAACCGGGCAACCAGGAGGTAGGCGCCGTCGTCCAGGGTGCGTTGGAAGGGCACGCTCGTGCGGGCGTCGTCGATGCCGCGGGGGTGACGATCGGCGGCGGCCGGCAGCCGGACGACCGTGTCGGTTGTGGCGCTGAAGGGGCGCGCACCTGTGCCGACAGGGGACCCTGTCTCGGGGTCGTAGGGGAAGGCGGTCAGGCTCACTTGGTCCGTGACCGGTACGTTCCCCTCGGCCTCGATGACCACGCTGGCCTGCACGGTATCACCAGGCTGGACGACGGTGGCGTTGGGGGAAACCTCTAGGGAGACGGAGGTGTCACGGGCCACTGGCAGGCGGTCGCTGGCCGCGTTGTTCTGGGGTTCGGTGTCTGGGTTCCCAGGTTCGATCTCGGCGGTCACGGTGTAGGGGGTGCCGGGTAGCGCGTCGAAGGGCAGGGTGGCCACGGTGCGGTCCAGGAAGGAGAGCGGTCCGTCGACCTCGACGGTGCGCTCAAGCACGTTGGAGCCGGCGCGCTGGACGGTGAAGTTGACCTGGAACGGCCCCTCCTGTTGGGATAGGCCAACGTTCTGGACCTGAGCCTGGAGGGGGAACGTCTGGGTAGGGACTGCCGTGTGCTCCTGGGCGGGAGCCTGGAGCTGGAGGCGCAGATCAGCGGTCCGAGCGCCGGCGCGGACCTGGACGCGGTCGATGGCCCACAGCCCGTTGGGCACGTCGCCGACCTGGCTGGTGCCAGCCCGGAACCGGAGGCTAGTCTCCTCGCCGGACCACGGCGAGAGATCGAAGACATGGGCGACGACATCTGGCCGACCGTCCTCATCCTGGTCGCCGGTGGAGCCGGTGAACCCTCGAGCGTTGAGCGGTTGGATGAACGCGTTAGGGAGGCTGGGCACCGGTGATCCCGTTTCGGCGCTGACCGGGTTGAGCTCGACCGTGTTGGCCACGTCGAAGAGCGCCTCGTTGGTGCTGGGGGGTGATTCCACGACGAAAGGCTGGAGGGTGCAGGGTGCCTCGGGTGCTGCGCCGCCGGTGAAGCCCGAGAGGAGGGACCCGAGGAGCTGGTTGCTGACATCCACGCCCTGGCAAGGGTCCACGGTGCGTAGGTCGGCGACCTGGGTGTCGGCGCTTTCCTGGGCCTCATCACCGGCAGCCTGCCGGGCGGCTGGGGAGTCGGTGCCACGGGCGGCTTGGGCGATGGCGACGGGCTCGACCGGGACCCAGTTGCCGTTGTCCCGCTTGGCCTCGACGGTGAAGCCGCTGACGGCCTGACCCTCCTCGTTCCGCGTGTCGTCGAACCGGAAACTGTGGACGAGGGTCATGTAGGCGGGGCCATGGGGAAGATCTACGTCGCCGGCGGTGGCGGTCTCTTGGCCGGCAAGCGCCTTGACTTGGTCCGGGGTGATGCCGCTGGCGCTGCCACCGGCGGTGGCTGCCGCTCCTCGCGCTGCACTGTCGGCGGTGCCGACCCCGA
>CAZBKU010000414.1:0-1906 GCA_964492585.1 uncultured Thermoplasmatales archaeon
CCTCCACCCGCACGCTTAACCAGCCCGCTTGTCAGCGAGGCGCACGTCAACCCCCCAACGGCAACACCCCGCATCATGCGGGACCCTAGGTGCCGCACCACCCCATCCACCTTCTTCGGTGCGGCACCCATACCCTTCCAGCCGCCACGCCGTCCACCGGTCCTAGGCGCCCGAGCCCCTTCGGACCGAAGAGCAAGCGGTTTATACCCCAAGTCACAGGAGGAAGGGATGGGATGCACATGCACGACCAGGACACCCTTCAGGACACCGTGGAACAGATGGAAGCTCGCCTCCAGCACCTGCGCCGCGTGACCGAAGAGATCGCCACGCAGCACGACGAGGTCGCCGAAGAGTTGGGCCGCCAGCTCGCCTCCGACCGGATCCAGCGCCTCAGGGACCAGCTCGGGATGATCGACGACGCTGGCGCCTGATCAACCGGACCGCTGACGGGTCCCGGGGGCGACAACGCGCACGAACTTCGCCAGCGAGGGATCGTCGACCCGGTGCTTGACCCCATCGTTCTCGATGATCAACGTCCCGTCCTCGGCGATCTTCCGGGCGTGGCCTTGCAGCAACGCGTAGCCGGTGTCCAGGGTGACCTCCCGGCCTCGCTGGGTCCAGCAGGTGTTGATGTTCGCGATGAGCGCCTCGGGGTCGTCGACCAGGTCCCGGGCCTCGATCAGCGCCTCGGTCACGGCGTCCAGCAGGCCCGTGAGCTCGATGTCGCGACCGGTCTCCTCTTGCAGCGAGGTCGCGGTCTCGGGTAAGGGGTCGGGCAGCTCGTGGACCGGGTTGTTGACGTTCACGCCGACCCCGATCACCGCGTCGGTGACCCGGTGGTCCTGGACGAGCCCCTCGACGATGACGCCGCCGACCTTGCAGCCGTCGACGATCAGGTCGTTGGGCCACTTGATCCCGGAACCGACGCCGGTATGCCGTCGGATCCCCTCCCGGACACCCCAGCCGGCGGCCAGGGTGATCAAGGCCGCGCTGCAGGGGTCGAGGTCGGGTCGCCAGAGCGTCGAGAACCAGAGGCCACCGGGAGGCGCCTCCCAGGAACCGCTGCCACCGCGGGCGTCGGTCTGCTCCTGGGCGACGACCAGGGTATGCTCTTTGGCATCCTGATCGGCCATACGGAGGAGCACGTTGCTGCTTGAGCCGACGCGCTGCAGGTGGATGTGCTCGGGGATCGACCGGGGCCTGTCGGGGTCCACGGTGATCAACCCCCTTGGAGCCTCTTGAAGGTTGCCAAATCGTATCAAGGGGCAGGCGCCCATTCGACCGTCGGGCCGGACGTCGTTACGGTGCCTCGCTGACGTCGGTAAGGTGTTAGATGGGCGGTCAGACGGTTCGACAGATATCCCAGGTGGTCTCAGGTCGATCTCCAGGTCGGACGCCGGTCGTCTCGACCCGGTAGTATCGGGCACCCCTCACGGGATGGAAGGTAGGGGAGGGATGCGTCAGACGCTGCCCGGAGCGGCGCCTTGATAGCCAAGCCCCGGGTTGCAGCCACAACCCCAGACGATCACCATGACCAGGATCCTGCACACCGGCGACTGGCAGCTCGGCATGACGCGTCACTTCCTAGACGGGGATGCCCAAGCACGTTTCACGGAGGCCCGCAACGAGGCCATCCGCCGGATGGGCCAGCAAGCCGCCGACCATGACGCTGCCTGCATCGTGGTGGCCGGCGACGCGTTCGACAGCAACCACGTCGACCGGCGCACCATCGTGCGAGCCCTGGACGCCATGCGGGAGGTCCCCGTGCCCATCTACCTCCTTCCGGGCAACCACGATCCCCTGGCCCTCTCCACGGTCTACCGCTCGGACACGTTCCTCCACCACCGGCCCGACCACGTCCACGTCCTCGAGACCGGGCCCGTCGACGTCACCGACGAGCTCCAGC
>CAZBKU010000415.1:0-701 GCA_964492585.1 uncultured Thermoplasmatales archaeon
GCACTTCCCCGGCACAGCGGCATGCGACGTGGAGGTCCCCGCCGGGGCCGACGGCGACGCGGTCCTCGACCAGGCCACGCTGGACGGCTGCATCCTGGGCTGGACGGCGTCGCCGCTGTCCTCGTTCCCATGCTTCGTCGAGACGATCGATGGCGTCCACGCTGCTCTCGTGACATGGTTCGTCATGGGCACAGGCCAGTGGTGGCAGTTCCACCTCAACGGGCAGATGGCTGAGGACGGCATCTGCGACTACTCGGCCCAGAACGGGGACGACATGCGGTGGTTCTACGAAAGCGGGGAGCTCTGAGGGGGAGCGCCGTGTTCCGAGGTGGGCGGCTGTTCGCGGTCCTGCTGACCGTGGCCCTGATACCGGGAGGTGCTTGGACCGTCCAGGCGGATGGAGAGCAGGCGCCGCGCCCGGTCCTGCCGCCCGACCCCATCCTCGATGAGGCCGTGGCTTACCTGACCGTCCAGATGGATGGCGACGGGTGCATCAACGGCGGGTCCCGCGGGACAGACTGGGCCGTGGTCGCCGTTGCCGCCGCCGGCCACGACCCCCACGAAGGGTCACCCAGTCTCGTGGATGGGCTCCGGTCCTGCGAACCTGGCGTGACCGACACGACCGGGGTCGCTCGGCACATCCTGGGTATCGTCGCCGCAGGTGAGGATCCCCGAGACTTCGAGGGCGAGGACTGGGTCTT
>CAZBKU010000415.1:711-1898 GCA_964492585.1 uncultured Thermoplasmatales archaeon
TCATCTCCCCGTCAAGCCCGTCCAACCTCAACGACGACATGTTCGCCATCCTGGCTTTGAGGGCGGCTAGCGTCCCACCCAGCGACAGCCAGATCCAGGCGGCTGCTGACTACCTGGTCGCCAACCAGAACCACGACGGGGGGTGGGCGTTCACCGCCGGGGCCGACTCGGGCCCGGACATGACCGCTGCCGCTCTGGAGGCCCTGGCTAGCGCCCGGGCACTCTCAGAGAACCCCAACGCACGGACGGGAGCCCTCTCGTTCCTCGCCGAGCGAGCTGGCGCCAACGAGAACGACTGCTTCGAGGGATTCTTCGGCTCGGCCAACACCGACACCACCGCGTGGGTCATCCTGGGTCTCCTGGCCGCCAAGCAGGACCCCCGGGCTGCGCCCTGGACCACCGGTCCCGGGCCCTGGGCGTGCCTGACAGAGAACCAGGTCGAGGGTGGGGGTTTCAGCAGCGCGAGCAAGTCGAGACCGCAACCCTACCGAACGACCCAGGCCATCCTCGCGTTGGCTGGCGTCCCCCACGGTGCCGCCAGCCCACAGATCCAACGACCCCTGGCCACCCTGTCCACCAGCCAGCAACCCGTCGTGGGTGAGCCGGTGGACATCCTCGTGGACGGTGCCGCCTTCGCGGGCCTGCGGGCGCCCGACGGCAGCCTCATCAACGCCACACGGGAACCCTGGACGCCTGCGGAGACCGGCGAGCACACCTTCGAGGTGCTCGCGGTCGACGAGGACGGGTTGGCCGGTCTCCATACAACGACGTTCAGCGTCGAAGCCACCGCGTCCGAGGAGGACGACGACCCGGGCGAGGACAGCGGTAGCGAGTCAGCCTACCAGCCGTCGGGATCAAGCCAGACCCAAGCGGGCGCGCCCCCACGTGTCTCCCTGCCCGTCTCGCCCCAGGCAGAACGCAACGTGACGACCGAGGTCGCCATCGAGGCTGACCCGGCCGATGCCCGCGTGGTCGCCTACCGCGTGGACTGGGGCGACGGCCAGAGGTCCGCGTGGTCGGGGACACCCAACCTGACCCACCGGTACGACACGCTTGGCGAGCACGCGATCCAGGCCTGGGCCAAGGATGCCGATGGTGACGTCTCGGAGCCGGCCCACGCCACCGTCCAGGTCGTCGACGCGGCCCCGACCCTAACCCTCGACGGCCCCGACCAGACCAACCGGACC
>CAZBKU010000416.1:0-1895 GCA_964492585.1 uncultured Thermoplasmatales archaeon
AGGCGTCGACGTGGTAGCTGCCGGCAGCCTCGCCAGCAGCCTCAGCTGCGCCTTCGCCCGTGATCAGCGACACAGGCCCTTGGGCCGATGCTAGACCCGCCAGGGTCAAGAGTGCGATCAGGATACCGATCCCCGTACCGATGTTCGCTCGTACCATGTTGGTCATCTCCACAAGCAGCTCGGATGGGGGGTACTAAAGCGAGTTTGGCAGCCCGCGTGAACTGAGGCGTCGGACCTGGCCACAGGCCGCGGGGTCACCCGCCTTGATAGGCCGTATCGATGGCTCGACCAGCAACCCTTATACCGTGAGGCGCCCACTTGTGATGCGTGATGGCGCCCTCGTCGAACGGGCACGCCCCTGGTGCGCTTCCGACACCGGGTGAGGACGACCTCTCCTCGGCGGTCGAGAAGTACGAGCTCGACTGCCTGAAACTCATCGACGCCGTCCAGACGCTGGACGAGCAGGGCAAGCGCCATTCGCTACGCGCCATCGCCGACGTCGCCGGGATCAGCAAGGACGAGGTCAACCGATACCTGACCGAACAGGTCAACGAGCTCTACCGGCTTGACCGGCTCAAGCACGTGCGCGCACGCAACCGGCCCCTGTACAACCACTTGATCACCTCGGGCCCGCCACGGGTCGAAGAGGGTGACTGGGCCGGGATCGAGGCCAACACGAGCAAGTTCAAGATCTTCCAGGCCGTCTCGGCCAAGTACGGGTACTCGGTCGACCCGGCACCAGAGAAGCACCGGATCGTCGACATCGAGTACGTCGGCATCGAGGAGCTCTCTTACGACCGCCAAGGCATCGTGTTCTCCTTCCAGGAGCCCGTGCTCTACCTGGACACCTACCGGCCATCGAGCTGACCAGGAAGCGCCGCTGGCCCTACCTCCACCGTCCCAGCTGCGCGCCTGTCCTGCAGACGACCGGCTCAGCCGGCAATGTGGATCACCGTGGGTGTGGCCAGGAGCGCGTAGGGTCCGACCAGGGCGCCGGGTCCGCTGGTCCCTGGGCCGACGAGCTGGCCGGTCCTGCTCATGGGCTCCTGGGCCTGGGCGAACCCGGTAGCGTTGACCCTCTCATGGAAGCTGGTCAGGGCCACCTGCAGGTACTCAAGGCGCTCGACCGGGTCGTGCCAGTACCGCACGAAACCGCTGGTCCGGGTCTCGTTCTGGCCATCGGTCGACCCTTGGAACTGGGTGGAGAGGTTGCCCCCGGCGGCTTGGCTCTCGAACACGGTCCCTCCGGCCTGAAGATCGGTGAGGCTCAGGTTGACCTCTCCCGGTGAGACCGCCCACCCACGGGCCGCGAAGGTCTGGGCAAGGCTGGCCTGGTCGACGGCCGCCTCGATCAGGTAGAGCTCTGAGAGGGCCTGCTCGGCCCGCAGCTCCTCCGGCGGCTTGACGTGCAGGGCCAACAGGTGCGTGGTCCAACCCTGTCCGCCGGCGCTAAGCCCTCCGGACGGACAGCGCAGGGTCAGGACCTGCAAGGCCGCCTGGTCCACCGGCAGGGCCACCGGTCCGGCCTGGCCATAGGGTTCCAGGCTGAAGCCGTCCGGGATCAGGCCCCGGGCCTCCTCGGCGTCCACGGGGACCCGTAACCTGGCATCCCGGCACCCCTGGCCCTGGAGGAGGAACGGTGGAGGTGGACCGCTGGGCTCCCGGTCGGTCTCCTCGTCGTCGGGTCGGTCATCCGTCCGCGACCCGTCCTCGTCCTCCTGATCGCCGCCGTCGCCGTCGTCCGGCGGCTCGGGCCGATCCTGCCCGGGCTCCTCGTCGTCCTCCCCGCCCAGGCATCCGGCAGCCGACACCAGGAGCAGGAGGACCGCGGCCAGGAGGACCCGGGTCATGGGCCGCCGGCGCAGGCACTCCCCCTCCGCCCCGGGCGCCGACGG
>CAZBKU010000417.1:0-1876 GCA_964492585.1 uncultured Thermoplasmatales archaeon
ACGATGGCGTTGCGCTCCACGAGCTCGTCGGCCATGTCGGCGATCTCGGGCCACGTGTCGGCCACGAGGAACTCGTCGGGCTTGGCCAAAGGGAAGGCATCGTAGTGCTCGGGTTCCTGGCCGACGGCCAGGCCGACGGTGTTCAAGCCTTCTCGTTTGGCACCGTTGAAGATCTGTAGCGAGGTATGGGAGCACGCGGTGGCGATGGTCAGATCGCCCTCCTGGTATTCCTCTAGGATGGATGCAAGGTCGACGGAGATGGTTGACACCTTGCCGCCCGACACTGGAGCGTCCCTATTTCAGCCTAGCGGTGGACCGACCGGTCTTCGGCGCTTGCACGCCCATGGTCGAGGCCCAGGTGGCCAGGGGGAGGAACACCCACCGGTTCGATCCCGTGACCGACATCGGCCCAAGGACCTGGTACCAACGGGAGCGGGCACCTCCTGCCAGCGGTGAGGATGCTAGCTACGAGCCAGAGGTCGGCCTGTCGGAAGAGGGTGGGGACCCGGGGTGGATCCCGTTGCCAGGCACTTTCACCCACCCCCGAGCCCCTCCCTTACCATCCCGGCCCGCCTAGCCTTGGCTCCCGTGACCCCGCGGAGCGTCCCATCCCACCGTGAACGAGACCGTCAGCCCCTACGCGAGGACCGGCCCCAGCCGCGCCGGGCCCGTGTCCCGGCCCAGCGCGACGACCCGGAGCTGGCCTTGCACCTGACCGACCGACCTGACGTGCCGGCCCCGGAGATCCCCTTGCCCGCCGCCCAGCTCACCCTGCTGGAGATGGGCCGTGGGTTCCAGGCCGTGCGCCACCGCCTGGTCCTGGATTGTGCCACCAGCGGCCGTTCGGTGCTCCAGTTCATCAGCGCTGCCGAGGGGGCGGTCATCACCGGCCGCGGCGATGCCCGGGCTGTGGCCATCGGCCACCGCCTGGACAGCACCCGGCTGGCCCGCAAGGCCCTGGCCCGTGGCTTGGACCCGGCCTACGTGCTCCGCGCCAGCGTCATCGCTCGGGCCTTCACCGCCTACCAGCTCTCCTCGCTCGTGCACGACACGCTCCCCGAGGTCCTTGCGGGCACCGACCACCACGCCCTGATCCTGGCCACCGATCCCCTCTCGCTCTACACCGAGGACGACGTCCCGCGCCGCGAGGGCCTGGCCTTGGCCGAGCACGCCACCCAGGCCCTGGCCCAAGCAGCCCAGGAGCACGGCCTCCCGGTGCTCGTCGTCCAACCACCCATGGGCGGCTCGTCGTTCATGGACCCCCTCTACGAGCACGCCGGCGAGCACGTGCGCATCCAACCCCACCCCGACCAGGAGGGCCTGATCGTGCAACGCGCCGGGCATGACCCGATCCACCTGGTCACCGACCCCGGCCCAAGCCAGACCACCCTGACCGGGTTCGGCCTAGACCCCGCAAGCTCACGTCCGAGCACCGAGCCCAGGCCCCCTGATCTGGCTCCCACCCGGGTTCAACCCCGGCACAAGGACGCCTCGTGGCGCTCGGCCCGACCGGTGATCGTCCAGGAGGCTCCCGATGGGTAGGACCCTTGCCACCTTCCGGGCCCTGCTGGACCGCCTGGAGGTCGAGTGGGGCGACATGCGCCGGGCCCTGACCGGGCGGGAGCAGGACCGCTGGGATGCCCTCTGGCAGCAGGCCCGACGCCACGCCAGCGCGGCCGGCAACGCAGCCCCCCTGAACCCCATGGAGGCAGCGCTGTTGGCCATGCTCTTGGAGCACGAGCGCCGGATCGCCCAGCTGGAGGCCCGTCACGATGACGACGACGATCCCTAGCCCTCCAGGCCCCGGGTCGCCGTTCCTCCCTTAAGCCGGGCGGTCCCCACGCCCCCCTCCTTTTTATACGAACGACGCGCCGAG
>CAZBKU010000418.1:0-1864 GCA_964492585.1 uncultured Thermoplasmatales archaeon
ATGACGGCCAGGAACACCAGGAAGGCGATGTAGATGATCATGATGTAGATCTGCATCCCGCCCTTCCGCTCGGCGTCGATCTTCTGGATCTCCCGGGCGTCCTCGCTGGCGGCCATCAGCACGTCGATGACGTTACCACCGCTGTTCTGGGCCTCGATGATCAGCCGGGTGGTCCGCTGGACCAGGGGCGTGTCGACCCGTGTGGCGAACGAGGTCAGGGCGTCCTCGAAGCTCACACCCCACTCGATCTGGGCGGCCATCTTGCGGACCTCGGGGGTCAGGGCTCCGTAGTTGCCCTTGCTGGCCGTGATGACAGCCTGGGTGAGGGTCATGCCGGTGCGCTGGCTCTCGGCCAGGTCGCGCAGGAACTCGGGAAGCTGGGCGTCGATGGCGTTGATCCGTTTGCGCTCGCGGTTGTAGAGGTAGCCGGCCGGCCCCATGCCGATCAGGATGGCGAACACGAAGAAATCGGTGGAGTGCTTGGTCTGGAGCTCGATGGCGCCGAAGCTGGTCAGCTGGCCGGCCATGACCAGGGCGCCCAGGAAGCCCAGCATGACCGCCATGGTGATCGAGACGCCCAGGACGGCCAGGCGGGCGACCTCGCTGGGGGTGTACTTCTTCTTGAAGTCGACCTTCTCGGTCTCCGGGGCCCTGACCCGGCGGGTCTGGAAGTAGAGGGCTGCCAGACCCATGATCAGGAGCACGCCGAAGGCCACTAGGGTGAGGAAGGCGGCGTTGCGGCCCACCTCGGAGTCCGGCAGCGCCATATCGTACCCGCCGAACATGATGGCCGAGAACCCGCCGACGACGAGGAGGATGAAGGCACCCGAGGCGATGTAGACGTAGAGCATCGACTTCTCGAGCTTCTCCCTGTAGTCCTCGGCCCCCTCGGGAGCGTCGGGGGTCTCCTCCTTGTGGAGGTCGGTCCAGGGCATCGGGTAGATGCCGCGGGCGGCCACGTAGAGGGCTGCGGTGAAGAGGGCCATGTAGTCGAACACCAGGCCCAGGCCGGATTCGACGATCGGCCCGGTCATGATGTCCGTGTGGATGATCCCGCTGAAGAAGGCGGCTGCGACCAGCAGGCTGGTGGCCACGACCCAGGTGGCCCGGCGGGCCTCGCTGGGCTTGCCCGGGGCCCTGAGCTTGGCCCGGGCCAGGTTGATGCCGGCCAGGACAGCGAGCAGGCCGCCGAGGACCGGGCGGGCCACGGTGACGCTGGAGGCCAGGGCGGCGATGCCGCCCATGTGGCCGAGCATGGCCAGGAGGACGAGCAGGCCGCCGACCACCGTGACGAACAAGGGCCCGAGGGCCAGCATGCGCAAGGTGGCGGCCTGTTGGCGGGCCGTCGACATATCCTCCTCGAGCTCGACCGGGATGATCGAGCGGACGGTCGAGGCCGCGTAGGTCGAGGCCAACAGCAGACCGAGGGCTGTCAGCTCGGCGGCCAGGGCCAGACCCGGACGGCCGATGATCTGCAGGCCGGCACCGACCAGGGCCAGGAGGATGACCCCGCCGTTCCCGGCCACGGCCAGGTTGCGCAGCAGGGCCCGGGTCTGGGAGGTGTCGCCGTGCTCGAGCCATCGGGCCATGTCGCCCGGGGACGGCAGGCTGCACAACCGCATGGCGTCCAACCAGGCGACCAGGCCGACCAGGGCCAGGAGGTAGGCGGCCTGGTCGGCCTCCAGGCCGGGCACCAGGTTGGCGGTGCCCAGGAGGGCCACCAGCAGGATGAACGAGTGGATGCCCAGGGTGGTGTACCGGCGCCAGTCGGGGCTCTGTTTGCGCTTGTGCATCCTCCCTGTGGCGGCTAGGAAGGGCGAGAGGGCCAGCACGAGGGCCGCGCCGAGGCCGACCGGTCGCGAGC
>CAZBKU010000419.1:0-1856 GCA_964492585.1 uncultured Thermoplasmatales archaeon
GTCGCCGGGTTCCCCAACGTGGGCAAGTCCAGCTTCCTCCGCCTGGCCTCCCGGGCCGAGCCCGAGGTGGCCAGCTACCCCTTCACGACCAAGGGGATCAACATCGGCCACACGAAGCTCCGGCACGTGACCATCCAGATCATGGACACGCCGGGGTTGCTCGACCGGCCGTTGGAGGAGCGCAACGACATCGAGCGCCAGGCGATCTACGCCCTAGGCCACGCCGCCGATGCGGTCCTGTTCCTCCTCGATCCCTCCGGGCACTGCGGGTACCCCATCGAGGACCAGCGCCACCTTCTCAAGGAGATCGAGCGCGACTTCCCCGAGGTCGATCTCTTGGTCGTCGAGAACAAGGCCGACCTGGAGAGCACCGACGAGCACCCGGCGATGAGCTGCGAGACCGGGGACGGTGTCCAAGAGGTCATCGACCTGGGCCTCGAGGCCGCCTGGGAAGGGTTCCAGGCCCGCCAGGAAGCCGCCGGGACCTGGTAGACCCGTCACTCCTTGGATAGGACCGCGTTCATCGAGCCGGTCCTGTACCCGAGAAGGTCCAGGCTGACGAAGGAGAACCCAGTGTCCTTGAGCGCGCGGGTCACGCTCTCGGCCTCGGCCAGGACCTCCTCCCGGACCTCGGGGGCCACCTCGATCCTGGCGACCTTGCCGTGGTGCCGGACGCGGACCTGACGGACGCCGACCAGGTCGCGGATGGCCTGCTCGGCGTCCTCGACCTGGCGTAACCGTTCCTCGGTGACCTCCAGACCGTAGGCGATCCGGCTGGAGAGGCACGCGTTGCTGGGACGGTCGGCGACCTCGAGACCCAAACCGTCGGCCAGGTCCCGGACGACCCGTTTGGAGATGCCGGCCTCGACGTACGGGAACCAGATCCCGGCTTCCTTGGCCGCCCGGAGGCCGGGGCGGTGCTCGCCGTAGTCATCGGTGACGACCCCCATGGCGATGGTCCCGAGGCCCTCGGCCTCAGCCACGCCCTGCAGCTGGGTGCCCATGGTCTTGCGGCAGTGGTAGCACCGAAGCGGGTCGTTCTTCACGTAGTCCGGATCGGCCAGCTCGGCGTGGTCGACGATGCGGTGCTGGAGGCCGTGGGTCTCGGCGAAGCGCCGGGCGACGTCGATCTCGACCCGGGCGGTCGACTCGGCGTCCAGGGTGACGGCCAGCATCTCGTCCCCGAGGACCTCCTGGGCGAGGTAGGCCAGGGTGCAGGAATCCACGCCCCCGCTCATGGCGACCAGGAGCCCATCCCGGCGTTCGGTCAGCAGGGACGCCAGACGCGATCGGGCATCAGCAGGCGTGACCGAGGCCATGCTAGCGTCGGGACTTGAAGTCGGTCTGCTTCTGCTCAAGACGGTCCTCGTACTTGTCCGGCAGGTCCCGGACGGTCTCCTCAAGGGTTGGCAGGTTCTGTTGGAAGTCGCTCTTCTTCTCGGCGTTGATCAAGCGGTTGAACCGGCGCCGGGCGATGATCTGCTCACCGACGTACCAGGCCCCGGTGATCAGGATGACGGGGGCCACGACCCGGACGAGCATGTTCCAGTCACCTCCCCCAGCGCTCGGCAGCATGGACTCATACGGGTCGGTCCAGTCGGCACCGGGGGCCGAGTAGGCCACGACGGTCAGGGCGATCCCGATGAGCAAGATCACGATGCTGATCCAGAGCAGGTTGTTGCGCAGGAACGGATGGCGGCCCATAGGGCTTCGCCGGTCCAATACACGGGTGCCATATGACCGTTACTAAGGAGACCAGGGACCCAGGGTCCAGATCAGGCCGCTCAAGGGCCAAGGGCGCGGGCCAGCTCGCACGCGCGGCAGATCTCGCGAGGGGTCGGTTCCCCGCAGGCCTG
>CAZBKU010000420.1:0-1855 GCA_964492585.1 uncultured Thermoplasmatales archaeon
CTCTCCTTTGGACTGCCCTGCGAGACCACCCTATTCGTCCCGTCGTCCTGCTCGAGCCTGCGGGTCCCTTGCGTGGACCGGATGACCGAGGCCGTGGCCCCCTCGAAGAGGGTCTGGTAGTCCTGCTGGAGTTGGTCAAGCCAGGCGACGTCGGCCGAGGCGATCGAGGCCCCCATCTTGCTCAAGGTCGTCTCTGGGGTGGACGCGCTGCCCTCGGCGACGTAGGCACCGACCAACCGGCAAAGAGCCTCGAAGGCCGGCGAGCCCACCTCGACCCTCCGGGGCAGCGTGATCGGCGCCTTGCGATCCTGCCAACCGAACGCGATCCGGTCCCCGTGCTCGTAGATCTTGGCCACTCGGTCCTTGCCCTTGGCGTGCAGGTGGACCTCGTAGCCCCCAAGCGCGTCCAGAAGGTCGATCTCTTCGACCGGTGTCCCGCGGTCGATGTCCTGGACCCGGTAGAGCTCACGAAGGGCCACGTCCTCGGGTCGGGTGGCTGCCAGGCCGCCCTCCCCGAGCGTCATGAGGCTATGGTCCTCTGTGACCCGGGTCTCCCCGTGCTTCTGCCAGATCCGGAAGACCCGTTTGTCGCATCGGTGCCGGATGACGCGGTTGATCGGGGCCCAACAGGTCTCTTGGGTCTCGGGGTCCACCGAGAGGGCCTCGAACCCGGCCCCGGGGGCATGCTCCTTGCCTTGGCGTGTGGTCCCCCCGCCGTGCTGGCTCGTGATCTCGAAGAGCTCGCCGATCGGGATCGGCTTGACAAGGCCGTCGGGGTCCCGGACCGTGACCAGCCGCTCCTCGGTCAGGCTGTCCCCGTACAACACCTCCATCCCCCGCTCCTGGGCCTTGTCGGCCACCTGCTGGATGAAGTGCCGGCCCCATGCTGTGGTGGCCTCGGCGCACGGGATCGACCGCCACCGGGCCCCCGACCACCCCATGTACCCGTAGAAGGCGTTGGTGAGGACCTTGATCGCCTGCTCCTCGACCTTGAGCCGCCGGCGCTGGTCGCTTCCGCTCGGCAGGTCGGCAAGCTCGTCCTTGATCTCCCGTCGGGCCTCGATCAGCTCGACGAGCAACCGCTTGAAGAACCCGTGGGGCTCGGCGCGGAACCGGTGGCCGACCTCCGGGGCCTCGTGGACCTCCACGTCGACCTCCTCACCGGGTGGCACGAAGGTGTCCGGGCTGACGTTGTGGGCCACCATGATGCTCGGGTACATGCTCGAGAAGTCCAGGTAGACCACGTCGGTGTGGATGCCCGCCGGCGGTTCCAGGACCGTGCCACCCTCGTACTGGCCGCCGGCCATCTGACCACGGCGCTTGTCGGGGCTGATGATGCCCCGGCGGAAGGCCTCGGCCAACAGGTACCAGTCGGCCTGCCGGCCCCGACCCATCCGGGACCCATCGGAGAGGTCCTGGTAGGTGCGCCGAGCCAACCCGATCTGGAGGCCCAAGAGCTCCTCGGCGATGCCCAGGGCCGAGGTGGCATCGTCCCGGGCGTAGGTGACCAGCTCCTCGCGCTTGGAGGCATCGTCCCAGAGCTCGGCCATGTTCTTGGCGTCGACGTTGGCCCGGTCGGCCTGATCGACGACGCCCAGGTGCTCGGCGACCCGTTCGAGCTTCTTGACCTTCACGTCGGGCAGGTCGCGTTGGGCCATCTGGTAGCCGTCCACGTTCCCCCGGCCGGTGACCCGGACGGCCTTGTCCCGCCCTGCTTGCCGGATGTTCGGCCGGGAGCCGTCGCGGCCGACAGGCAGGTCGATCCCGTGCTCCTCGGCCCGGGCGGCCAGGTAGGGCCAGTCGTAGTTGTCCCCGTTGTAGGTGAGCAGGACGTCCGGATCGAGGTACTGGTTCC
>CAZBKU010000421.1:0-1851 GCA_964492585.1 uncultured Thermoplasmatales archaeon
GGCGCCACGGGTACCCCGTTCCAGGTCGCCCAATCGCTCACGCCCTGGATCGGCGGGGTCGCCCTCCTGCTGGACCCCTCCGGCGACGACGTTTACGCATTGGGCTCCCAGGTTGGCATGGGCGACAGCATCGCCCGGCAGTCCCCCTGCGAGGATGAGTCCGCCAGCCACATCAACCTGCTCGGGATCGGCAGCCTGGTCGACGTGCGGGGCCGGGATAGCTACCACCTGTCAGAGGTCCCCGAGCGGCCCGACAAGTTCGATGAGAGGGCCTGCAGCGGCGACCGGGACGCCGATTGTGTCCCCAACGACGACCGGACCTGGTCCGTCGCCGACGAAGCAGGCTCCACCCAGCTCGCCGTGCTCAACACGCCGGCGACCATCGGTCTCGGCGTCGACAACATCCGCAACCTGCACCATGCTGCGGTGTCGACCTGCCGCCAGTACGAGCCCAGGGGGAACATCCCCGGCAGCGACATCGGGGATGACCTCTGGCGCCAGGGGTGGAACGCCCTCGTCGGCGGCGACGCCGGCGACCGGACCAGCCCGGTCCCCGAGGACGTCAAGCGGTCGATCCCCCAGTGCGGCGGCTTCCTGGCCCTGGTGGGCGCCCTGGTGGCCGACACGATCGCCAGCCAGCGATCCATGGACGTCCGCGTGGCCGACGTCGTCCAGGACGACCCCACCGACGGCGGTCAAGGCGAAGGCGACAGCTACGACCTGCCCGAGGCCCTCCACGACGTCTCCACCCTGCCCCGGTTCCTGCTCGAGCGGTCCCCGGCCGACGTGGACCTGCACCCGGGCCCGGTGTTCATCAACGACACCGCGATCCCCACCTGCACCAACCAGGCCCCACCGGAGCGGCTCCACCAGGCCCGCGACGTCAGTGTCACGTGCATGACGATCGAGAGCGACCTGGGCATCGGGACCTGGGTCGGCAACGATCCCACCGAGGACGCCACGGACCCCGGCGACACCGCGGCGTGCAACTGCAGTGCCAAGGTCACCATCCGACCCCAGCAAGGCGGGATCATGCAGCTCTCGGCCGTGGCCGAGGCCACCGACGGTCTCTACCCCACCGAGGGCGCGATCACCACCTGGTCCATGTTCCACGACCGCTGGTACGCGGCCCACGAGCGCTTCCAGTTCCCCGCGGCCGCCCGGGCCGACCCGAGCGACTCCGTGGCCGCCTACCAGCCTCCATCGGCCGCCTTCCCGCTGGACCTTTCCACCTTCCCGCAGGGTCTGGCCCAGGTCGCCGTCGACATCGAGCTCGACGACGCCGCCAGCGAGGAGTCCGGCGGTATGATCCCACCGGCGAGCCAGACCATGGACCTCTCCCTGGTCCACGCCCGCGACGTCCAGCACGCCTTCCTCCAGGAGGGCGAGGACGGCTGGGGGCTCTTCCTGGTCTCGCCCGGCGCTGTCGAGGACCACCGCGTCGTCGCCGAGTTCAACCAGAGCGCCAGCGACAACACCCTCGACGCTCTGGACAGCGCCGGTTGGCGCGTCAGCGAGGCCCACCATCGCGGCACCGCTCCCCTGCCCGAGGACGTCGTCATCGATGGACCCCGGTTCAACGCCTCCACGATCCTGCACGGCGCCCCCGCGTGCGCCAGCCTGATCCTCAACACGTCCTCCGACGAGGTCGAGCCCAGGTCCTGCTGGACCGGCATGGAGCTGGTCATCGGGCTCTCCCTGGGCGACCTTCGGCCCCAGGACCTCCCCGGCGCCCTGGACCTGGTTACCTTCGGCCAGGCCTCGTTCAACACGACCGAGCTCCTGGCCACCGTCCACGGGTTCCTGGATGGCGAGGCCGTGCCGACCGTCGACCGGGCCACCGAGGATACC
>CAZBKU010000422.1:0-1845 GCA_964492585.1 uncultured Thermoplasmatales archaeon
TTGAGGTGATCTGCTTGTCTGTCGGGGTGCTGTCGGTCCCGATGCACCCGGTGAGGGCCAGGCTCATCACGGGCAGCGCGAGTAGCGCGAGGGTTTTGTCTGGTGTCATGGTGGGTGGGGCTCCGTCGGTTTGGATGGGTGTGCGTCTCCTACCACGAGGCTCGAGGACCTCTGCTCGAGGTGGGGGTGCCCACGTGGTGGGTTACACTCCACAGGGTTCCCCTTCATAGACGGTCTCCTCCTCCGAGACATCCTCGCGCTCCACGATCCAGGTAAGGGTCAAGGACCAGTCAATGGCACCGCCGATCACGCCGGGGCCGACGTAGGCATAGCCAGTGCCGGCGTCGGGATGGTCAAGGGTCAGGTTGAGGGGCGGCAGGAGGTGGAACTTCACCAGTGCTGTGTCGTCGAACCATGAATCGGCTGAACTGTCATCGGGCCCGCGGATCTGCAACCCGACCTCGTTGGGGGGTTCCCAGGTGAGGTTGGCGTGCACGCGGCGGGTGTCCTCGGGGATCTCGAAGCAGAACCCCAGGGGGTCCCCCTCCCACTGGGCTTCGGTGAGCACGGGTTCGTGGTGGACCCCTGATCGGTAGTAGATGAAGCCGGCGTAGGTGCGAGACACGTTTGTGGCGGCACCGTCTTCGCCCTCGGGCTCGGGCGTGGTTCCCGGGGGATCCTCGGACGCGGTTGGACCGGTCGAGCCGATGCACCCGACGGTAAGCAACGTGAGCGTGATCGCGACGATAAGCCATGTTCCGGGCTGATGCTTCGATGGCCGTGCTGTGGTTCTGCCGCCCTGCACGTCGGCCGAGCTCAGTGGTGTGATATTAACCATTCTGATAGGGTCCTTTGAGCGTCAGGGTGCAGCGAGGATAGGTGATCGATCCCCGGGTCGGGGGAAGCGGTAAACTCGGCGTTCACTCATCGCTCCCTGGCATCTCGCTCCAGGGTCTACCGCAGCGGCGCGCACGGGCCCCGGCCCGCTGGCCTCATGCCGATCCACTTCCGTGTGTCGGTTCGTCGCGCAACCTCCGGAACGTGGGTCGGTTGGTTCGAGGTTCGACCGCGTCGTCGTTCATCTTGATCCGGGTGGCTCCCGAGGTGTGTCGGCGCCTTAGCCTCGCTCACCGGGAGGGTCCTTGGTTCCGGGCCCTCAAGATGTGCGTTCAAGGCCGATTCCGAGCTGGTCGTTCACGTTGCGGTTCGCCTTGTAGCTTCGCGGACAGGGCATCGACCATGTCCTCCTTGCCGCTGGTGAGATCGTCCGGGGTCCCCTCCCAGGTCAGGGAGCCGGACTGTAGGACCCCGATCCGGTCGCACAGGGTGGCGATCTCGGAGGCGTCGTGGCTGGAAAGGAAGATGGTGAGCTCCCATCGGTCCTGGAGGCGCTTGAGGAACCGCCAGACCTGGCGTTTGGTGGGGATGTCGAGTTCGCGGGTGGGCTCGTCGAGGAAGAGGACCTTGGGTGCGTGGAGCAGCGCGCGGGCGATCTCGACCTTGCGTTTGTTCCCTCCGGAGAGGTGTCCGATGGGTCGCTCGGCGTACTCGGTCAGGTCGAGCACGTCGAACAACAGCCGGGCGCGCTTGTCGATCTCCGGCTTGTCGAGCCCGTAAAGGCGTCCGAAGTGGCGGAGGTATCGGACGGGCGAGAACCCGGGCTCGGGGGTGATGTTCTCGCCGAAGACGACCCCGATACTTGACGCGATCCCTTGGGCGTCGGGTTCGACCTTGTGGTCGAGAACCCAGGCTTGCCCGGTCGTGGGTGGCAGGACGCCGGTGAGCATCTGGACCGTCGTGGTCTTGCCAGCACCGTTCCTGCCGAGGAACCCGTAAATCTCCGGA
>CAZBKU010000423.1:0-517 GCA_964492585.1 uncultured Thermoplasmatales archaeon
CCGGAGAAGGCCCCGCCGCCGTGGAAGCCCTTGCCGCCGTAGGTGTCGACGATGACCTTGCGCCCGGTCAGACCGGCATCGGCGAAGGGGCCGCCGCGCACGAACCGGCCGGTGTGGTTGATGTAGTACTCCGTGTCGTCGTCCAGGTAGGCCGCCGGCATGACCGGCTCGATGACGTGCTCCCGGACGTCCGAGCGGATCTGCTCCATGCTGATCTGCTCGCCCTGTGCATCGAGGTCGTCGTGCTGGGCGGCGATGACGACGGCCTGGGCGCCCAGGACTTGGCCCTCCTCGTACTCGAGGGTGACCTGGCTCTTGCCATCGGGCCGGAGGTAGCCAAGGGTGCCGTCCTTGCGGACCTGGGCCAGGCGTTGGGCCAGCTTGTGGGCGTAGACGATCGGGGCCGGCATCAGCTCGGGGGTCTCGGTGTTGGCGAACCCGAACATCAGGCCCTGGTCGCCGGCACCCTCCCCGCGGTCGTCGGCGTCGACGCCCTGGCTGATGTCCGGGGATTGCT
>CAZBKU010000423.1:527-1843 GCA_964492585.1 uncultured Thermoplasmatales archaeon
GTAGTCGGCATCGGTGTAGCCGATCTCCCGGAGGGTCTCCCGGACGATGTTGGGGATCTCGTAGGTGGTCTCTGTGGTGATCTCGCCGGTGACGAAGATCAGCCCTGTCGAGGACACCGTCTCACAGGCCACCCGACCCTGCGGATCCTCGCTGTAGATCGCATCCAGGACAGCATCGCTGACCTGATCGCAGATCTTGTCCGGGTGCCCCTCGGTGACGGATTCGCTCGTGAAGACGTAACGGGCGGCCATCAGCTTCGGCCTGGAGAGCCTCTTGTGCCATATAGGCCTTCGGGAACCGGTGGCAGGGCTGCTCCTCGAGGATGCTGGGGGTCTCGTGGCTGCGGGCCGGTCAGGATCCACCGGTGACGTGGGAGACGAAGCCGTCGAACCCGGTGTCCTCGAGGGGGACCCGGTCGAGCTCGAGGGTCCAGTTGGAATCGGTGTACCGGCCGGAGGCGGTCTCGGTGGACCTGGGCAGCATGGTGTCCAGCGGCGTGTCGGGCTGGGCGTGGACCTCGCCGGCGATGCCGCCCAGCCGGGTGGTCTCGTGGGCCACGGTCGCTCTAAGCCCGGTCTTGCCGATCGGCCACCAGTACCGGTCGGCCGGCCAAACCTCGGTGTCGATGGAGACCGCGGTGCCCTGGAAACTGCTGGCCATGGCGCCGCCGTGGATCGTCCCCTCGATACGCTCGACGATGCTGTGGGTGCGCACCACCGTCATCTCGAGATGGAGGTCATCGGCGATGGGGAGCCCGCTCTCGTTCAGGGTGCGGGCCAGGGCCGGCTGGTCGGTGGCCATCCAGATCAGGTGGTCCTGGAGGCCAGGCGAGCTCACATCGATCTCGCCCTTGAGGCTGGCCACCGTGAGGTTGGTGGCCCCGAACGAGGCCTCGTCGCTGGTCACGTTGTCGCAGCGGAGGATGTGGAGGCTCATGGTCCCCCAGCCCTCGTGGCGGTCGGGTGTGAAGTTGGCGGCCAACGTGTCGGCGACGTGGGTGGCGTTCACCCGGACCGAGAGCTCCACGGTGAGGCACCCCCGTCCCTCGTAGCTGACCAGGTGATCTGGCTTGGGGCCGTGGTACATGCTGTCCCGCTCCAGGTGGTCTGCCTCCAGGCAACCCTGGAAGGCGGTGGCCAGGATCAGAGCGGTGACCAACAGACCAGCCCAGCGGCTCATGGAGTCGGCTCTCTAGCCGCAGAGTAAAAAAGCGGGGGGGACCCGCGGAACGGTGCCAGGGACCTTTCTCCCAAGGTGACCATGGGGTCGAGACCCCCGCCGGGCCGTCACGTCACGATCTCGGCCAGGCGGTCCT
>CAZBKU010000424.1:0-1816 GCA_964492585.1 uncultured Thermoplasmatales archaeon
GGCTCCTCCCAGGGCTCCATGTTCCGCGCTGAGAGCATCAGCTCTGCGCTGTCCTCGGTCTCGAAGTCCAGCGTGTGGTGGATCCACCATCGCTGCTCGTCCTCGGCGAACCGGCGCGTGTCGATCTCCCCGAAGGCGTGGGCCTGGCTGAGCCGGTAGAGGTCCGTCTGCTCGAACAGGTACCACGCCGGCTCTTTGTCATCGACCTGGAGAACGTAGAGTTCCGAGATGACGCCGTCGGCGGGCTTCATCCCGGCCATCTCGAAGGTGAGCTGGCAGTGGGTCGGTTCCTCGACATCGACCTCCACGGTGATCGCGGCATCGCCGAGGGCCTGCTGGTTGGATGCCTCGAGGTCGGGGGACGGTTCGTGGGCAGCCTGTCCAGCCATCGGTAGGGTGAACAGGACGAGCAAGATCAGGATGGGCAGCCTCCCGTGCATGGGGGCAGAGCCCGAGGGGCAGAGATATAGGTTGTGGGGCGTGGATGTGGCGGGACAGGCAGGCCTCTTCTCCGAGTTGACCGATGGACTCCTCGTCGACGAGAGGGGCCGGTCGGCTAGGATGGGAGCGACGGATGCGGAGCCGGTTCACAGGAACTCCTCCCCGATCACATCCCGGATCCACGCCACGATCCGCCGGTGGGCCTCGACGCCGTCCCTGGTGATGTGCACGTCATCGCTGGAGGTTTCCTGGGGTACCACGCGCACGAAGCCCTTCGCCTCGAGGAAGGCAAGATAACTCTTGAAGAGATCGTAGTTCAGGCGGACCGCCATCTGGAGGCTCTGCTTGGTGTGGACTTGTTCGGCGTAGAGCAGCCGATCGAGGAACCTGGCGACGACGTAGAGGTCGGGGCGTCGCGGGTGTTCTGGTCCCTCATCTCCGGCCATGGGGCCACCTCAGAGGTCCAGGGGACGGTCCTTGGCGTGCTCGCGCCAGCGCGTGAGTGCCCGTTGAACGGCGACCAGGAGGATCAGCCAGGTGGCCACGAGGGCAAGCCACACGAAGGCGAACCCGCGCTCCATCCACGTCTCCCAGCTGTCTCCGGGCGCGCCTGGATCGATGGCCAGCAGGAAGACGTCATCGATGGCGACCAGGCCGAACATGCCCAGGAAGAACAGCAGCACGCCGGTGATGACGAGCAGGTTGCGCAGGTTGGAGAGGTATGTCTCGCCCCGCTCGACCAGGGAGATCAGCGCCTCGGTGTCGGTGGCCTCCTCGTCGAGACGAGGCGTTCGGCGGGTGGGCCATAGAGCCAAAGCGCCCAGGCCGACCACGGTCACCCCAAGCAGGGCCTCCCCGGCGTAGAACCAGGGTTGGGCTTGGATCGCCGAGGCCCGGGTGATGGCGACCTGCTCTGCGCTGACGAGGTTCTCCTGGAGTTCGAGGAGGATCAGCCTGCGCGCGGTCTCGTTCTCCGGCAGCCCCTGCCCTTCACGGTAGTGGAACGTCCACACGATGTCGACCTCGTCGCCGGGCAGATCGAAGCGGTCCTCTACGGCACTCGTGTTCACAGGCGGTCGGGTGAAGGTCAGGGTGCCCATCGCGTCAGCCTGTTCGAGGGTCACCCCGGTGCGTGCCTCGTAGACGTGTGGCGGCGTGGTACCGTTAACGATCAGCTGGCCCTCGCCCTGCTCGACCACGTGGAAGTCCACGCGGTCGATCCCCCCACCCACGGCCCCGAAGGGGTACCAGTCGATGCTCACCCGGTCCCCAGGATCGGCCGGGAGCTTGCCACGCACCACCAACCGCTCCTCGGGTCCTGGATCCTCGAGGGGGAGAAGGGTGCGTCCCTGTTCTCGCAGCCATTCTAGACACC
>CAZBKU010000425.1:0-1811 GCA_964492585.1 uncultured Thermoplasmatales archaeon
AAGACCCGGTGGCTTGGTCCAGGTAGCTGGGCCCGGCGCACGGGAAGCCAGCTTGCACGCCGCAGCCGTTGGGGTCGGCCGGGATGTTCGCGTTCCCACCGTCCACGGCCACCTCGGGCAGCAGGATGCTTGTCGGGTGGTCAGCGCTGCTGTGGATGGTCACCGCGGCCGGGTCGTGCTCGGTGGCCGTGTAGCCCCACAGCCCGTCGATCAGCGGCGGGGTGTGGACCTCCACCAGGATCCTGTGGTCCTCGCGGAAGATGTGGCCGGTGGGCCAGATCTCGATGGGGTAGTGGACGACCTCGCCGGGCACCTGCGGGCTCGGGTTGGTGTGGGGCCTGTAGGGCTGGATCATCTCGCCGGCGTCGTTGTACCAGGACCGGCGCTCGTCCACGGCGTTGTGGCTGGCCTTGAGCAGGCCGCGTTGCACGTACTCGACCTCCCCGTTGGGGAACACGTCGCTGATCGTCACGAAGAAGTCGGTGTCGGTCCCGGCCAGGCTGGCGTACATGTCGAACAGGATCGGACCGTTGAGGACCGTGGTCTCCGCCAAGGGTTCGGTGGCGTACTGGGCCTTGGTGGGCAGCGTGCTGTCCTCGCGGATCTCCTCCCCGTCGCTCGGGGACTCGTAGAACCAGTTGTTCTGGACCGGGGTCCCAGAGACGTAGGTCTGCGTGCCCGTGTCGCCGGCCGGGGCCGTGTCTACCAGCGAGCCGTCGCCCCGTGTGTAGAGCCGGGTCCAGTCGGTGTCCGGGTGGGGCCACTGGTCGCTGCTCTTCGTGGCCGTGAAGTCGCCGGTGTTGGGGGCGTGGCTGTCGGCCTCGAAGTAGTTGACGACCTGGTGCTCGAGGATGCCGCGGTCGTCGCAGGCGTCCTTGAGCCAGATGTCGAACCAGTCCCAGAGGATGTCGCTGACGTAGGAGCCGTGGCCGTGGTCGCCGTTGCCCATGCGGATCCACTTGCCCGAGTCGACGGTGACCTCTTCACCGGTCGAACAGTCGGTGTAGGTCGCCGGTCCCGGGTCCACGTAGTCCCAGAGGACCACCGACCGGGGACCGGTCTGCTCGTCGTGCCAGTTGGTCTGCTGCAGGTAGGGCACGTTGATCTCGTCGGCCCAGTTGGCCGCGGCGTGCTGGGCGTACCAGTCGTTGTCGGTCTCCTCGATGGCCGCCCAGAGGGCCTTGCGCATGACGATCGGCGGTTCGTTGGGATCGGTCTCGTCGGCCTGGTTCTGGGTGCAGATCTCGTCGTTGGGGATGTCGCCGTTGTCGATGGCGTGCTGGGGGACCCGGTGGGGGCTGGTCAGGTACCAGATGACCGGGAAGGCGTAGTTCTCGACGCCGCCGGGCATGAAGATGTCGCGGTAGATGTCGGCATGCAAGAGGCTCGGGGCCACGGCCTTGAGGTGGGAGGGCTGGGTCGTGGCAGCCCAGAAGGCCGTCTGGCCGGAGAAGGACCAGCCGATCATGCCGACGTTCCCGTTGGACCAGGGTTGCTCGCCGAGCCACTCGATGATCTGGTAGCTGTCCCAGGCGTGGGTGCGGTCGTACAGGTTGAACTGGCCGCCGCTGCACTCGGTGCCGCGGATCGAGGCCTCCACCCACGCGTAGTCGTCGTCGGGCCCTTGGTCGAAGTCGAACTCGAGAGCGATCAGGGTCCCGTCGGACATCTCCAGGTAGGCGTCCGGTGTCCCAGCGCCGCTGTACCCTTCCTTCTCGAGGATGACCGGCATGCCCATGCCGTCTGCCGGGAAGTCGAAGCTCTTCTTGACGTAGCCCCAGACGCCCTTGAAGAGCCGGCTCTCGCGCGTC
>CAZBKU010000426.1:0-1797 GCA_964492585.1 uncultured Thermoplasmatales archaeon
CAGGGCGAAGGGGCCTGCGGGTCCGGGCTCGAAGGTGGTGCCGTTGTATGCCTCGATCTCGACACCGTCTGTGACGCCCAGGGCCTCGGCCCTGATGCCGAACCCGGTCCTCGGGGATGTGCCGAGGTTCTCGACGGTGCCGTTGAGCCAGACGCTCTGGCCGGGCGTGATCGCTTCCGGGACGCTGGTCTCGTCGAACCGGAGGGCCAGGTTGCGCCCGTACTCGGAGACCCCGACGGCCAGATCGTCGATGCCCCAGCCATGGTTGGCCACCTGGTCGTCGGAGCCGAACCGGAAGCGCAGATCGACCGGCTGACCCTCGACGACCTCGGTGTCGACGCGGAAGTCGTGGATATCCCAGAACTCCGATCCGCAACCCCCGCAGTGGTCGAGGGGGTTGCTCCACGCGTGCAGCGCGACGCGGACCCGATCACCGATGTAGGGAGAGAGATCGAAC
Organism: uncultured Thermoplasmatales archaeon; assembly: GCA_964492585.1. GTDB lineage: Archaea > Thermoplasmatota > SW-10-69-26 > SW-10-69-26 > SW-10-69-26 > CAYXGD01. The sequence goes on from CAZBKU010000426.1 coordinate 458, forward strand.
GTGTCTACCTCCGGGTCGGTGCGCTCGCCTGTGATGAACAGGGGCATACGCAACCGGTCGACCGATGTGAACGCCAGCGACTGCCCCTCCGGGGTTTGACGATGGGCCTGATAGACCTGGGTGTCGACAAGAGGGAACGGAGGCGAGATCTCCCGGGCGAAGGTCGTGTACGGGGCAAGCGACTCAGCCAGCAGCTCGGGGACTTGATCAGGATCGTCCGTGGTGTAGACGATCGGTGCCTGGGTTTGGGTTTCGTCTGCCAGGCATCCGACGGCCCCGACAGAGATCCTGTTATCTGTGCAGAACGGGAACGCCGTGACGTTGACCGGTCGCGGTAGCAGCGGCTGCCAGTCGCCGAACCGACCGGTGCTCTCCTCGAACACCTGGACCTCGACCGCGCCCCCTTCGACGTTGAGCGTCCGCGCATCCCCCGTCTCCACTTCGTCGGTGAACCTCCAAGCGTGCTCCAACGTCAGGGTCGCGTTGTCCCCGGCCAGATCTGCGAGGTCCAGTACCGGGGTCACCAGCCGCGTGTCCATGTTGGGTGGGAAGATATCGTGCCCATCGGTCGGCCTCAGGTTCCAGAGTGGGCGATCGTCCTCCTCGTCGGTCGCGACGTCCCACAAGCCGGGGACGGTGAGCTGCCCACGTCCGTCGTCCTCGGAGCGGTCCTGGGCGTAGGCACCTGGACCACCCAGGGTCGACCAGTTGACATCCTGGTGGACCGACCCTTCATCCGGAAGGGTTGCCGCCGTCCAAGGCTCACGGTCCTCTGACAGGTCGCCCGTGATGGGGGTGAAGCTCCCGGCCCCGGCGTCGCCGGCCAGCAGGGTCACGTTGTCGACGGCCCACCCGCGGTTACCAGAGGGGCCAGGTATGACCCGAGGTGGTTGGCCACCGGGAAGCTCGTCTCCAACATACCTTGAGAAGTACTCGAACGTGACGTCGATGCCCCCCTCCAGCGACTGGGTCTCCTGGGGGACGATCTGGAACACCTGGTCCGTGCCGCCGCCGAGGACGAACCCGGTGCCTCGCTCGTCCTCCGCTCCCTCTTCCCAGAACGCGCTTGGGCGGTCCAGGGGCCGGGTCAGCGTGATCGGGTCCATCGTCCAGGTGTCGGTCTCGATCCGGAGAGCAGACCGCTCTGCACCGTCGCCACCGACGAGGTAGATGTGATCCTGCGGGTCGCCCGTGTGACTCGGAGCCCAGGCGGCAGCCGCGTGGGACCTCGTCGAGCCGTCAGGCAGCGTGATCCCCTCATCCTCGACCTTTACCGGGTTCACTGAGGACCCGTCGAACACAAGGACCTCATCGGTATCGTCATCGTCGTCGTCGTTCTC
>CAZBKU010000427.1:0-1795 GCA_964492585.1 uncultured Thermoplasmatales archaeon
GAGATCGCCACCTTCTCCTGCAAAGGGGAGAACAGCGGTGGCCCGTTGGGCCTGAACAAGCCCCAGGATCCTAACAAGAAACCCGAGCTCGTCGCGCCGGGCGTCCAGGTCCTGGGTCCGTGGCCCAGCCGTGACTGCGGTGGCAGGGTCGCGGACCACTGCGTGCTCAGCGGTACCAGCCAGGCAGCTCCCTATGTGGGTGCGGTGGTGGCCTTGATCCTCGAGGAGCACCCCGAGCTCCAGCGCAAGGGACCCGACCAGGTCCACAAGGTCAAACGGGTGCTCACCGAGACCGCCGAGAAGCGTCCAGGCCAATCCGGTCACGATGACCGGTATGGCTACGGGCTCGTCCAAGCCGACCGTGCGCTCCAGAGGATGGCCGGCTGACCCCCCGGTCAGGCGTCCCAGACGACCTCGCCGTCGACGATCGTCCGGGTCACGCCGATATCCCCCACGTCCCGAGCCCGTCGCGGGTCCTCGTCCAGCACCACGGCGTCACCGACGGCTCCGGGCCGGAGCACGCCTCGGTGCTCCTCGGCGCCGATCGCGTAGGCAGCATCCCTGGTGTAGGCGCGGATCGCTTGCTCGACGGTGAGTTGCTCGGTCGGGTCGGGGTGCTCGGTCGCACAGCGGATCCCGTACAGGGGCCCGTAGGGCATCCCGTCGCTCCCGAAGGCGACCCGGACGCCGGCGTCCAACGCGGAGCCAAGGGGGTTCATGGCTCGGCGTCGAGCATCGCCCAGGGCCTCGTGGTACAGGCCACCGTCTCCTTGCCAGTTCCCGATGAAGTTCGGTTGGAAGCAGGCGGTCACGCCGCGCTCGGCCATGGTCTCCAGTTGGTCCTGGGTGACCAGCTCGGCGTGCTCGATCCTCGGGCGCTGGGAGGCAGGGACCTCGGCATCCGCCAGCCCGTCCAGGACCGCCTGGATGGCCCGGTCCCCGATGGCGTGGGCTTTGACCTGGAGGCCAAGGGAGCGGGCCCGCCGGGCCGTGGCGGCCACGGCCTTGGGATCGCGGAGCAGCATCCCGGACGTGTCCTCGTCCTGGTAGGGCTCTGAGATGGCCGCCGTCCGGGCCCCGATAGACCCATCGGTGTAGAGCTTGACCCCGGCCAAGGAGCAACGGTCGCCCACGAGCCGGCCCAGGTGGAGCGTCTCGAGGGCGTCGAGCAGGCGCTCGCGGACGTAGAGGACCGAGCGTTGCAGGAAGAAGCCTTCCAGGGCACCGCGGGTGAGCAGCTCGATGTCCCGGGGGCCGGCTGTGTCAGCCACGTGCGTGATGCCCAGCGAGGCCAGACGCCGGGTCTCCTGACGTAACCCCTTGACGCAGGTCTCGTAGGTGGGCGCGCAGGCTTCCCACGCCAGGTCGGCGGCATCCTCGGTCAACAGGCCCGTTGGCTTGCCGCCGTCCTCGACCAGGCCGGGTGTCTGCTCTGGCAGGTCCAGGGCTTCCAGGCCGGCCTGGTTGACCACGGCCTTGTGCCCGCAGACACGACGCGCCATGACCAGGTGGTCCTCGGAGACCGCCTCGAGATCTTCGGGCCGCAGAGGGCCGGTCTCCCACGCGCTCTCGTCCCAGTTCCAACCGATCACCCCTCCGCCTGAAGGGGTGCGCTCAGCTCGCTGGCTCAAGATCTCGATGGCTGCCTGCCGGTGTGGGAGCCCGGAGAGGTCGGCTCGGAAGTGCAGTTCCCCGAGGCGGGCGGCGTGGGTGTGGGCGTCGATGAACCCGGGAAGCACCACCGTGCCGCTGAGATCGAGGATCTCGGTGCGAGCCCCGGATAGGTTCTCGATCC
>CAZBKU010000428.1:0-1778 GCA_964492585.1 uncultured Thermoplasmatales archaeon
GAGAACGCTGGGCCCCTCTTCCCGCTGGCCAAGTGGGCCCTGGCCGCCGGGATCATGGTGGCCCTCGAGCCGGCCAGTGGACAGCCGGATGAGACCGCCGGCAGGACAGGGGCGTGGTGGTACCGCACCGTGGTCCTGGTCCTGGTCCTCTTCGTCGGTATCGGGCCCGGGATCTACAGCGCCACCCAGGTCCTCTACGGCGCATGACCTGGCCAGCCGATGGCCGTGTCAGACCAGGTAGACCGCGTACACCGTCATGTAGCCCAGCGTGGCGCCACCGTGGGCCAACAGGGCGGGGAGCACCGTACCGTACCGTTCCCGGAGGACCGCCCAGATCAGCCCGCCGGTGAAGACCCCGCCCAGGGCGACCGTGGCGACCAGGGCCTGGCCGGTCAAGGCCCAGACCGTGAACCAGTGGTAGCTGGCGAAGGCCGCCGTGGCCAGGACCAGGGCGCCCCATCGGTTCGACCAGCCGGACAAGCGCTCGTGGATGTACCCGCGCCAGAAGAGCTCCTCGGCGCCGCTGTTGAAGACGAGCATGTAGACGAACAGGAACGCGGTGTCCTCGGGGCCGATCTGCCAGGCCGCCAGGGCGGTCTGCACGTCCTCGGGCGTGATCAGGGCTTGGCCCACGACCCAGTAGGGCACCAGCATGCCCAGGAACATCAGCGCGCCCACACCCAGGCCGGCAAGCCAGGCTCGGCGGTCGGTCAGGTTGACCAGCCCGAACTCTTGGGCGATCTCGGACCAGGTGTCTCCCTGGCCCAGCTTCTCGTAGAGCAAGGGCACCAGCAGGCACATGCCCACGTGGTAGACGATGAAGGCCACCAGGACATCCTGGAAGACGAGCAGGGCGGTGATCACGCTGACCGGTGCCAGGACCATGAAGAGGCCAGGCAGCCGGTACTCTCGGACCTGCGCCCATCTCCTCGACAGGCCTGTCCTTGGCATCGTGCCCAGCAGCCATCGGCGGGCTTTCAACCCTGCGGCGACCTGGTGGGCCTGTGGAGATAGGTCAACCACGGAGACGCGGAGACACGGAGAACCAGCATGTAGCGGGCGTTCGGTCCACCGTGTCCCCGGCTCCGTGTTGGGGGGTACGTCGACGGAGGATCTGGCGGCCGGCACCCTGCGATGGAGATGCAGGTTACCCGGCGTAGTGCCAGCCGGTGTTGGTGTGGGTCAAGGGCTGTCCCTCCTCGAAGAGGTGGGCGTCGGTGACCTGGCAGATGAACAGCGCGTGATCGCCGTCCTCGGCGGCCTCCTCGACGACCTCGAGCTCCAGGGCGCCCAGGGTCTCGGGCAGGATGGCACAGCTGTTCTTGCCCAGCTCGTAGGGGGTGCCGGCCACGGTGTCCTCCTCGAAGCCGGGCTTCTTGAGCAGGGCCTCGCCCAGGGGTTTCTGGTCGGCGCCCAAGAGGTTGACGGTCATGGGTCGGCCGGGGTCGCCGGTCAGGCTGGCATAGCCCTTGCCTCCCTTGTGGACGCCGCAGGCGACCAGGGGAGGATCGAAGCTGACCTGGGTGAACCAGGAGAGCAGGAAGATGTGATGCTCGCCGTCCGGGCGTCGCGTGGTGGCCGCGTACAACCCGTACGGTACCGTCCGGAGAAGGGTCTTCTTGGCTGTCTCGTCCATGGGGAAGCCTCAGGCCTGGGCGACGGTCTCGTCGTCCTCTTCCTCGTCCTCGGCCATCTCCTTGGCTTCCTGCTCGCCCTCCTGGAGCCCCTTCTGGAACTCGCCCTTGGCCTTACCAAGGGACCGGGCAAGCTCGGGGACC
>CAZBKU010000429.1:0-1776 GCA_964492585.1 uncultured Thermoplasmatales archaeon
TACTTCTACAACACGCTGGAGGAGACCGCCGAGATCGCAGATGCTGTCCTGGAGATCGAAGGCCAGGCCCACCGGCGGTAGGCCGGTGGTCGAGGCGATGGCACCTCAGACGATCGCGCACCGGATGCCCTGCGGTGTGATGTTGCTGCAGAGATCCTCGACAGCCTGGATGATCCCCGAGAGGTCGGGGATGGGCACGTCTGGGGGCACCGTGGCCTCGTGGCTGTCCGGGGGCACGGTGTTCCCGTCCTCATCCTCGCACGAGCTGGTCTGCAGGCCCGGCTGGTCGTTCGATTCCTGCCAGATCTCGACGTCGCCCCGGTCGTTGACGCGGACGTAGGTCCCATCCTGGCTGACATCCGACTGGTCCGAGCAACCCGATGCCGCTCCAGCCGGGGGAACGATGACGGTCGTCAAAGCGAGCACTAACACGACGGTGATGACCTGCCTCATCTGCCTCACAACACCCTGAAGGGCGTGCTGGAGCTTTACGTTTCAGTAGATCGTCAATGAGCGTTGACCAGCCGTCAGCAACGACCATGCGGTTGATGGGGTCCAGCTCGTTACAGGTGACCGTGGACGAGGAGGAGACCGTCGACCTGACCGCGCTCCTGGCCAAGGGAGCCGAGGACTTCAACCGGGGCGCCTTCTGGGAGGCCCACGAGGCCTGGGAGGAGGGCTGGCACCTGCTCCGGGGGCAAGGACGGACCGAGCAGGCCGACTACCTCCAGGGCCTGATCCTGGCCACCGCCGGGTTCGAGAACCTTGCCCGGGGGAAGCCGGCCGGGTTCCGGGTCCAGCTGGCAAAGGCCCTGCACCGGTTGCGGCGACACGCCGGGCACGGCCACGACCTGGGCCTGGCCGACGAGGAGGCGTTCCGAGAGGCCCTGACCGACGTCTACCTGGACGTGATGCGCCAGAAGATCGGCGACCTGGACGGGCTTGCCCGCCAGCCGCCGAGGTTGACGCTCAGCGACGACGCCTGACCAGGGTCACAGGCCGGGCTCCTCGACCTCGCCGGGGGCGGCCTCGCTCTCTAGGACGACCAACCCGATGCCGGCCAGGACGACCACCGCCCCGGCCACCGTGAGCCATGGGGGGACCTCGCTGAGGATGATCAGCGCCAGGATCGTGCTCCCCACCGGTTCGCCCAGGACCGTGGTGGCGATCACCGGCGCGGTCACGTACTTGAGCGCGTAGTTCAACAGGGTGTGCCCCAGGATCATAGGCACGATGGCCAGGGCCGCGAAGAGCACGTACTCGCGCACGGGCCAACCGGTCAACGGGTCGCCGGCGATCACGGCCATGACGACCAAGGCCACGCTGGTGGCCGCGTAGACCGGGACCACGTAGGCCAAAAGCGGCAACCGCCGCCGGAAGCCGCGGCCGGCCAGGAAGTAGATGGCCGCCGCCAGGGCGCCGATCAGCGCCAAGAGGTCACCCAGCACAGGCTCGGGGCCACGCTGGCTGTCGGAGAACGCGATGATGGCCCCACCGCCCAGGGCGGCCAAGACCCCGACCCAGGCCCGGGTCGGGAGCCCCTCGCCGAACAGGCGAGAGGACGCCAGTCCAACGAAGACAGGGTGCAACGTGACCAGGGTGACCGAGGCGGCCACGCTGGTCAACGCCAGGCTCTCGATCCAGCTAGCGAAGTGGATGGCCAGGACCACACCCACGGCCCCCAGGAGCAGCCAGTCGCGCAGGGTGAGCGCCAGGATGCCCTCCCGGTAGCGGGGGACCAGCAGCGCCGGGACAGCCAGGATCACGGTGGCGATG
>CAZBKU010000430.1:0-1768 GCA_964492585.1 uncultured Thermoplasmatales archaeon
GGCTCCGGGTTTCGACCCCTGGTGCGAACTTTTCTCCCATTAAGGGTTCAAGCCCAGGCATGGGGTAACGGGGAGGCTGCTGACCCGCCCCATCGGTTGGAGGCCACCACGGGCCAGCGCATCCTAGGACGACCCCGCAGCAGGCCGAGGGCCCCATCAACTCCCTGGCGGGGCGATGGGGCACTTGGGTTCGCAGGGCAGTGGGGGCACCTCAGGAACCTGGGGCTCGGGCGTCTCACCGTGGAGCGGGTCCACGGTCCAGTAGGCTTCCCTGAGGTCGTAGGAGGTCTCCATCGTGGGTCTGGCCATCTCCTTCTGGAGCCTCTCCAAGGGGTGAGCGTCCACCGGGTTCCCCAGCAAGCGCTCGACGGCTGGGGCCACGGTCCTCTCGTCGACGTACCCCCAACCCACCTGGATCGGGGGTGTGACGATCGGCGCGCTGCTTGCATGCAAGAACCGTTGCCATCCATCGGTCTCCTCGACCTCATCGAACGGGCTAGGCTCGTAAGCCAACGGGTCGTACGCCCCGGGGTCCCAGTACGAAGCCGTCTGGTTCATAGCGTCACGGATCTCCTGGTTGGTGACGGTCAGCTCGTGACCGTGGACGAGCGCTCCCTCATCGATCCCGCCCCAGTGCCCGGTCGTGTGGCGGAGCTCGTAGACGATGCGGCTGAGGACGCCCGCGACCGTCGGAGCGGCGAAGCTGGTCCCCTGGTTCCAGTGGTAGCCGTCCTCTCCCCGGCTGTCCGCCACGCGGTGTGTGAAACCGCTGACGACGTCGGGGGTCTTGGCTGCGATGAGGGTCGCACCTCGGGTCTCGGGTTCGACCCCGCCGACGGCGATGATCGAGGGGGGACCGGCGAACGGGGAGAGGTAGGTCGGCGTGGGTTGGTTCCCGGCGGCTGCGATCAGGAGCTTGCCCTGGCGGTAGGCACGCTCGGCGTGCGCCGGGACCTCGGCCGGGAGAGGCACGTTCCCGAGGGTGCCGACGGACATGCTCACCAGGTCGATCCACGGCTGCGAGGCGGTCCAGTTCATGGCTTCGTCGATGGTGAAGGGGCCCGTCTCGACCATCACGATCCGGACAGCAGGGTTCACGGAGGCCACGACGCCCGAGGTCGCCGTGCCGTGGTCGTAGTCGTCGCGGATGGGCTCTGCCGTGGTGTCCGTCGAGTACTCCCCGAAGCTGATGGCACCGACGATCTTGGTCCCCGGGAACCAGTAGAGCTGTCCGCGTTGGACCGACGACCACGTGACACCGTCGTCGATGTTGAGTGATCGACTATCGTCTGGGTACCCAGCGATGTACGTGGAGGGGTGCCGTGTCAACGTCTCCTGCTCGAAGACCTCGTGGAGCGGGTTGATCCCCGTGTCGATGAGCGCGACGGTGACCTGCGGAGGTCCTGTGCCGTTGCCAGACCCTCGCAAGGGTGGAAGCGTCGAGGCGCTGTCGAGGGCTCCACCGCTCTCCTGGCCCCCTACCACAGATGGCAACGGGAGAGATCCGAGGATCAGCACCAGGGTGAGCAGGAGGATCCACGATGGGGCGGGTCGCGTACGTTGTCTCTCCCTCGGTGCACGTGTCCCAGGCCTGGTTGGCGTGTGGCTGAAAAGCGTGTCTTCCACCATCATCTGAGCCTACTTTCTCCCACTGCTGGGAAATCTATAAAGAAGGTCTAGTGTATTTCTCTGTTACGGGTGGTTGGAAAGTGGTGGATACCTCTGGACGGCGCGTGCTCATGACTGTGTCGATGACGGCCCTGCTCCT
>CAZBKU010000431.1:0-1766 GCA_964492585.1 uncultured Thermoplasmatales archaeon
CCCACCCGGCCTCGGCGATCGCCTCGCCGAGCGCCTCGGCCATGGTCTCGACCTCGTCGGGGACCGTCCCACCGCCCATCACACCGACGACCGCACGCCGTTGGTCTGTCATCAGGCCGTGAACCGGCAACGCCTCCTTCAACGGTCGCCCACCCAGGACCGTCGATCTCAGCTACCGAGCTTGCGGTCGACCTGCCCCGCCACCCCCAGGCGGCCGCCGATGACGTTGTGGTCTGGTTCCCGGGAGCACGACCGTGGGCCTGATGCCGGCAGACTCCAGGCGCCGGGCTCTCCGCCACCGGCTCGATGGGCTGGTCGGTCCACGGATCAGGGTGACACGTCCACGCCGCCCCCCCGAGCCCTTAAGCGCAGGACCGCCTAGCGGGCACCGTGCGGATCCGTCAGACCATGCGTCATATGGCGGCCCGAGCCGCCCTGGAGACGCCCTTCGTCCGGGACAAGGTCCACGACAAGCTCGTCGAGCTCCACACCCGCGTCTTCCTGGAGCGGGCTCCCGAGGACCAACAGGAAGCACGGCGCGAGCACCTGGAGGCTTTCTTCGATCGGACCCTGGATATCTACCTCGAGGCGTTGCGCGAGGGCTACACCGAGGCCGGTGCCAGGGAGATCACCCACATCCTGGCCAACCTGCACTTCTGCAACATGGGTTGGGTCGAGATGATGGAGTTCCCGGTGGAGGAGACCGAGGAGAACCACGAGCGCTACCGCGAGTTCTTCGATATCCACGGGATCACCCAGAGACGGCCCCTTGGCGACTGGACCCCCGCCGACGGGCTGCCGCCGGCGCCGGCCACGCCCGAGAAGCTCGACGATCCCGAGCAAGCCCACGCCGAGGGCGGGTACGCCGACGACCTGTATGTCGAGGATGGTACCGGCCAGCTCCAGACCGCCGATCCACGAGAGGACACCTGATCCTCCCGATCTACGGTTGAACAGCCCTTCAACCGGCTGACGTTTCGACCGTCCCGTAAGAGCGTTGATAAGGGGCCCAACGGTCGTCAGACGTGGGCCCCTCTCTGGGAGCCCCGGAGGCGAAGACACGTGAGCAAAGACACGTCCGGATCCATCCCCCGCAGCCTTCTGACTGTGGCGGTCACGGTGGCGATGATCTCCCTTGTCGCCATCCCAGCGATCGTGAGCGAGACCGTCGATGCGACCCACAAACCGGCCGACAAGATGGCCGTGGCCGGATCCACGCTCGAGGTCATGACCTCGGGTGTCAGCGACGGCGAGGAGTCCAAGACCGTCGAGATCCTCAGCGGGACCATGAAGACCAGCGGTCCCGCGGATCTGATCATCGAGGTCACCGCCGAGTGTGCCCTCTGGACCGACGTCACCACCGTCGGCAACGACATGCAGCACGCCCTGGCCCAGGTCGAGGTCTGGGTCGAGATCGACGATGAACCCCTGGCGATCAGCGGTGACGACACCGGCGAGGACCAGGGCAAGGTCGTCTTCTGCAACCGCGACTACAAGGTCCAGACCCTGCAGTTCGACGACGAGGACGCCACGATCGAGCGCTACCTGCGGTCCCGGCACGCCAACGCCTTCCAGTGGACGGCGATCGACGTCGGTTCCGGCGACCACGAGCTCGCGGTCATGGCCCAGCTCGAGGGCCAGGCCAGCGAGACCGGGTTCGCCAAGGCCGCCATCGGCAAGCGCTCGATGACCGCCGACTCGGTCAAGCTGGCCAACGACGTCAGCCTGTAGACCGAGAACCCCTACCCCCCAGAGAGCCGTCTCCG
>CAZBKU010000432.1:0-1754 GCA_964492585.1 uncultured Thermoplasmatales archaeon
GGTGGCCTCGGCGGGCTGGGGGCAGGGCCGGTAGACGATCCGCTCGGCGGTGACGATCACCGTGGTGTACCCCGGCTTGGTCTGGAGGGTGAACGTCCCGTCCTCGCCGGTCTGGGTGTGGTTGGTGTGGCCCCAGCGCTGGTTCTCCAGGCGGACCTGGGCATAGGGCACCGGTTCGCCGGTCTTCTCGTCGATCACCGTGCCATCGACCGTGACCGTGTCCTCGGGGATCCTCTCGAGGCTCAGGGTCACGTTCCGGGTCTCGTTCTCGTCCAAGGTGAACCGCCGCTCTTCCCTGAGGTGATCGGGTGCCCACGCCTGGAGGACGACCGGGCCGGGTTGGATCTCGAGGACGAAGCGACCGTCCTCGTCGCTGCTCGTGCCATCGTGGTGCTTGGCTGTGGGCTCGATCCAGAAGGTCACGTTGTCCTGGTGGATCTCCTGGCGATGGGCCCGGCGGTCGTGGACCGGCTCCCGGCAGACGTCCCCGTCGCAGGCAGCCTGACGGTCGATCCGCAGGGTCAGCCGGGCGTCCTCGATGGGCTGATCCCCGTCGGAGAGGACCCGGCCCTCGACGGTGGCTTCCGACGTGTCGGCCTGGCGCAGGGGGATGTCCACCTGCTGGTCCTCCTCGATCTCGAAGCTGGCGTGGGTGTCGTGGTACCCCGACGCCGAGGCCAGGATCCGGACGTGGCCCTCCCGTAGCTTGAGCTCGTAGGTCCCGTTGGATCCACTGGTGGTGGAGAGCTCCTCTTCCTTCCGGGGCTCATCGGCGTGGGTCACGTTACCATGCCGATCGTAGGATCCGTGGGTCGGGACGTTGTGGAACCGGAGCTCGGCACCCTCGACAGGCTCTCCTGTCTCCACGTCGTGGACCGTACCTTCGAGGACCTGGGTCCCGTTGCCCTTGGGCGGGAGCTCGAGGTCGACGGTGTGGGTGAGCTGCGTGCCGCTGACGTTCACGTGCTCCCGGGCGCTCTGGCAGCAGCTGTGGTCTGCGGTGACCGTGTACCGGCCCTCCGAGACGTTGTCGAAGCGATAGGCGCCCTCGGCGTCGGTGGTCGCGTTGCGTGTCTGCCCCGGGTCGTCCTCGGGTGTGAGCGCGACGAACGCGCCCCCTAGGGGCTGACCCTGGTTGTCGTACACGTGGCCCTCGACAGTGTAGAGCCCGACCTGGGCCTGGGCGGGTGCAAGGGGTCCAAGGCTGACGGCCAGCATCAGCACGAACAGGCCCGTTGCAAGGCCAGCGGGGCCCAACACGCGTCCACCGGGAGGGTTCTCTTGCATGGTATCGACCATGACATGCCGCGGGGCCTTGTAAACCGGGCATCCGTTCGGGGGCGACCGAACGCCCCGAGGACATGGCCGAACCCGCGGCCCGCAACCCTCATCCCTGCGGCCTCCCTTCCACAGCACGATGGAACCGGTCATCGGCAAGCTGCACCCGGCCCACCGACCCCAAAGCTTCGAGCTGTGCTCGGGACCGGCGGCCCTGGCCATGGCCCTGGAGGCCCTGGATCCCAACCAGCCTCGCTGGCGGGACATCGAGCACGACCTCTGGATCAAGGCCACCGGCGCCGACGAGGTTCCCGGTGCGGGCCCGTCCAGGGAGCTCTTCCCAGAGGAGGTCGCCCTGGCCGCGGCCCGATCCGGTTACCACGTCGTCGTCCAGCACCAAGCCCCGGCCACGCCCTGGGAGACCCACCTGACCGAGCAAGGGTTCGAGGGTGAGGCGGTCGAGGCGGCCTACGAGA
>CAZBKU010000433.1:0-1753 GCA_964492585.1 uncultured Thermoplasmatales archaeon
CGGGGGCGTAGGTGTCGGTGTAAGTACGGTGGTCGTCGTCGGTGGTGGCCACCAGGGACATCTGGCTGGGGTGGGCTCCGCGGTAGATCTCGAAGGCCTGTGCGGAGGTTTGGTCCTCGTAGTCCCACGAGACGGTGACGTGGGTGCCGGTCAGGTTAGCAGACACGTCGGTGGGTGCCTGGCTACCCGAGGCGGTCTGGCCAGAGGACCCCTGGCCGGGTAGGCACTGGGGGTCGAACGCAACATCGGGCGGCGAGGTGGAAACGCCGATCTTGCACGGGCCACCCATGGTCACCAGCTTGCCCGCGCTCGCCGTCGGCATCAGCAGCAAGGCGAGCACCAAGGCTCCGGCGATCAGTGCAACACCCCCCGGCGCGCGTGGTCGTCGTGTCATCATTCTCTCCCGAACTCTCTCCTCAGGAAGGGACCGATTCACTAGTGTAAAAAGCTGTCTAGACCGATGGATTTGGAGTTAGACGTGCTGTCGGTGAATATGGAACTAGGCTGGTATCTTGGCTAAACCGCGTCCAACCCTACTCGATGGACGCGACCGCGGTCGGTGGGTGGCACCGGGGCGCGAGGGCTAGCGAGGAACCATCTAGACACACCGACCTACGGGGTGATCCTCGGAGCCGCCGGCTGACCCGTCGCGGCGCCTAGAAAACCTCTCACGTGCCACGCCCGTGCTCTCGAAAGCGCACCCCAGCCGGAGAACTGTCAAATACGCCCCAGACCCTCCTCTGGGACCACACGATGACCAGCATCCGGGACGAGGTTGAACGAGCCATCGAGGAGGACTTCGTCCTTCGCGACGCCCTGGCCCGGCAGGTCGCCAACCGTCGCGGCGTGGCCCGTTGGCTGATCGAGCACAGGGGCATCGACAGCAGTGTCTCCAACGTCGCCAGCATCCTCAAGGGTTACGAGGACACCCAACCGTCCTCGAGCCTTGAGGCGGCCTGGGCCGTGATGGATCAGATCGCGGTCAGTCTCGAGGAGCAGATGGTCGCCCTGGTCGTCCGCAAGCGGGTGGCGACGGTGAAGAAGCTTCGAGCCGCCATCGCTGAGACCGAGGTCGACCGCAACGGGGTCCTCCGGTTCAGCCCCGGCAGGACGACGTTGACCCTGGTCTACGAGGCCAGGGACGACGACGCCGTCCGTGGGCTCTTCGACGACGACCAGGTCCTAGCTGGCTATGAGGGTCTCTCCGAGCTTGTGATCCACGGTCCAGAGGACGCGCTTGAGACCCCTGGTATCCTCGCGCTGATCACGTCTGCACTAGCTGCCAGGGGGATCCCGGTCCTGTTCCCCAACCCCGGCTCGCCGGACGTGCATCTCCTGATCCCTACAGATGATGGCGATGCGGCGCTCCACGCCCTGGGTCACTTGACCACCTCATGATGGTGAACGGGAACATCCGTGTCTAGGTACTTTCACTAGCTAGCTATGTCTATACTATAGACACGGGCAGTAACGGCCACCTAACAGGAGCATCAAATACACACCACCGCAGTGGCCGCGCCAGCGCATGACCACCACGGTGGAGGCTGTCAACACCCACATGCGGACAGATCCTGTGCTAGCCGATGCGCTGGCACGTGGCTTCATCAGCCTTCGCCGGACGGCCCGCAAGCTCATCGAGACCTACGGTTGGGAGACCACCGAGGAGGCCGTCGTCAGCGCGCTTCGACGCTACAAGGACGCCCACCCACGGTCCCCGCTTCGCGAGGCCAGACGGCAGCTCAAAGACCTCCTC
>CAZBKU010000434.1:0-1747 GCA_964492585.1 uncultured Thermoplasmatales archaeon
GCTCTAGGGCTTCCCGACGCCACTGGAACGTCGGATCGTCGAGGGTCCCGTTGAGCCGGAGCTCAAGCGTGTGCTCGCCGGTCCCTATGGTCGGTGGGACCGTCACGGCCAGGTCCACGGTCCGTTGGGCTCCGCGGGGGACGCTGACCTGGGTCGGTGGGCTTGGCTCACCGTCGGCCAGGACCGTGGTGACGGTCAGGTCCTCGGGCAGGTTGCCCTGGTTGTCGAAGGTGGCCGTCAGGGTCGTGCTGCCGGGGGACAAGGTCTGATCGGCCAGGGACACGGTGAGCTCGTGGCGTTCGGCCAGGTGGACGCCCAGGGTGGCCCCGGCGGTCAGCTCGGGTTCCTCGTGGTCCAAGGCCGTCAAGGTCAGGTGGTGGGTGCCGCCGTCGGCACCGGGTCGGACCTCGACCGTGCCGGGGACCTCGATCGCCTGCCCTGGGTCGACGAAGACGCGGGTGGTCTCGGGCTGGTAGATCACGGCCTCGCGCTCTTGGGCCTCGAGGTCGAGAAGGACGCCGCGGCTGCCCGTGTTCTCCAGGGTGAGGTTGGCCTGCCGGGTGCCGGGCTCGTCCAGGTCGATCGTGGCTGGGAAGCTGGCGTCGACCTGGAAGCTTGTGCCGAGCAGCCGGATCACACCGGCTTGGGGCGCTTGGTTGTCGCCCGGCTCCAGGTCCCGGGAGCCGGTGCTGGCCTCGAGGGAGAGCTCGCGCGTGCCTTCCTCGGCCAGGAACGTGAAGGAGACCGTGGTCGACCGACCGGGCTCCAAGCGGTCGATCCGTTCGGCCGGCAGCGAGATCGAGCCCAGGAACAACCGGATGTCCACGTTGAGGGCGGCCGCGCTGCCGTGGTTGGCCACGGGGACCTCGACGGTGACCGGGGCTCCGGAGGCAGCGATGTACGTGCGCAGCGTGCCGCGCTCCTCTAGCCGGACGTCGCCGGCCGGGCTGCCCAGGGTGATGTTGGCCTCGTCGAAGGTCAGGTCCGGTAGGAGCAGGGGTTGGACCTCCAGGTCACGCTGGACCCGGTTGTCGCTCTTGGTGTACTCCTCGATGCGGTCCTCGGGGTCCAGGGTGGCTTGCAGCCGGTGGTGGTCGGGGCCCTGGCTGGGCGGTGTCCAGGGGGCGAAGACCACGGTGGAGGCCCCGACCGGGTCCTGGGAGGGCGACGGGATCGAGGGGATCTGCAGGGGCTCGCCGACGGCCTGGTCCAAGGTGAGATCGTGGAGCACGAGCTCGGTGGCGGGCGAGGGCGCTCGGCCGTGGTTGGTGACCTGGATGGGCACGATGCTGGGCACGCCCTCGACCGGTGGGTCCGAGGGGTCGAGGATCTCGGCGGACAGGTCCGGCCAGACCCGGGGATCGAAGCGTAGGTCGTAGGTGGTGCTGGCTGGCTGGTTCGGGTCCAGGAGGCCCTGGGCCTGGCCCACCACGGTGTGCTTGAACGGTATGGCCAGGGGATCGCGGGGAAGCAGGACCTCGAGGTAGCTGGTCCCCGTGGTGTTCGAACCGACCTGAAGCGTCTGGGAGGCGGTGGCCTCATCCTGGCTGACCGTGGAGAGGTTGCGATCGATCGTGACCGTGGCGTGTTCGGTGACGGGTCCTTCGTTGGTCAGGGCCACCGGCAAGCGCTTGGGGGCCTGATCGAGGATGGGCGCGGTCACGGTCTCCGGGGAGACCTGGGCATCGGCGGCCACGACGGCGGCCGCGTCGTTGAACCAGCCCTGGCCCAGTCCGCGTTCCTGGGG
>CAZBKU010000435.1:0-1733 GCA_964492585.1 uncultured Thermoplasmatales archaeon
GCTCACAGGTCGGCCAGGGCGATCACGCCATGCTCGCCGCGCTGGCTCCTTGCACGCTGGAACCCGGCCCTGGTCAGGGCATCGGCGATCCCCTGGGCCCTGGAGCGGGCGTGCCCTTTGAACGCCAGGGCCACGCGCCCTCCGTCACCGAGGACCCGGCCGATCTCGGCCAACGCCTCGTCTAGGTCGGGCCAGGCCTGGGCGGCGTTGATGGCCAGCACCCGGTCGAAGGTGTCGTCCTCGAACGGTAGGGCACCGACCCCGGCCAGGCGTAGGTCCACCCGGCCGACCTGGATGGCCTCGGTGTTGCGGGCCTGTGCCATCTCGAGCATCGTCTCGGAGGGGTCGACACCGACGACCGAGCCGTCGGTGACGATCGAGGCCAGCTGCTCGATGGCGACGCCGGGTCCGAACCCGAGCTCGAGCACGTCGTGATCGGGCTCGACGCGGAGCAGGTCGATGACCCAGGCGGCCTGCCCCTGCTTGCCGATGGTCATCAGCCTGCCGCCCAGCCGGCCAAGCCAGCCTTCCGGCTCGCCGAACATGCGGTCGCGCAGGCCGTCGAAGAGGCCCATGGCTGGTCTAACCGCGGGCGGGTTGATAGGGCCATCGTCTCCATCGACGACCGGCCGGGACCCACGTACCTTCGGCCAGGCCCCAGAGCAACCCCTATACCCCGAGCCGCCCCTGGACCCCTCATGCCCGACCCGTTCGAGCCCGGGGACATCCCTGACCCGGAGGACCCCGGCCTGGTGCGTCGACTGCTCCGACGCTTCGGCCTGGAGGTTGGCCTGGGCCTGGTCGTCCTCTCGATCGTGGGTGAGGTGTTGGGCTGGTGGAACGATCTGGGCCTCGTCGTCGGTCTCGGGGGCCTGGTCGTCAGCCTGGCTGCCTTGTTCGACGTGAGCGGCTCGGCCATCATGTCGCGTTTCGATGGCTTGTATCTCAACCAGCGCAACGTGCTCCGCAACCAGACCGGGATGCTCGACAACCAGGAGAGCATGATCGAGATCCAGGAGCGGGTGGTCACCGTCCAGGAACGGGTCCTTGATCGGCAGGATCGCTCGGTCGAGGCCTTGGACAGCATCCAGCAGATCCTAGACGAGCGGTTGCCTCAGCATGGTTGACCGATCTGGCGGTGGTCGTCCACAGGGCTGGCCCCCGACGGCGGCGGGTTAGATCTCCACGACAGCATCCCCTGCCGCAGCCTCCTGGAACCCCATGCCCTCGAACCGGATCACGTCGTCGGCCAGCCCGTCGAAGGCGTCGAGCTGCTCGGGGGTCGTGTGGATCGGGACCAGTCGCTTGGCCTCGATGTCCTGGAGGAAGGGCTTGAGGTCGTCGCCGCTGGCGTGGCCCGAGATGTGGGTCAGGCCGCCAAGGGTCCCGGTCGGGGGGACGTTGTGCTCGAGGCCGATGTGGTCCAACCAGTGGCACTGGCGCTGGAGGTCCAGGGCCATCTCGTCGCTGTAGGGCTCGGTCAGGCACCGGATCCATCGGGAGCCGGCGGGCGGGTCGAGGTCGAAGAGCTCGTTGGACTCGTAGTAGGAGAGGTGGAGCAGGTAGGCCGCTGGGTCCTGGCGGATGTCGGTGGCCCGGATGCCGTCGTTCCAGTGGGCCAGGGGGTCGCGGAGGGTGACCTCGTCGTCGGCCTTCCAGGCGCCGCGCAGGGCCTTGGTGTCCCAATCGGCCACGTACCCGGCCTCGTGCTTGAAGCGGGTGTAGTCCGAGGG
>CAZBKU010000436.1:0-1729 GCA_964492585.1 uncultured Thermoplasmatales archaeon
TCCGCCTCGTCGGGGGCCATGATGTCAACTCGTCAAGGGGACCTGGCGGGGCCCGGTCCCTCCTGGTAGCCGGGCATGCTGCATACCCCGGATAAAGCCTTCCGTATGCGCGCGCGTGAGGTCTGAGCAGGCCTCGCACGGCGGGTCGACGCCTCGGTACCGGCCCCGGCTAGTACCACCCGTCGAGGGTGTCGGTCAGGTAGCGGTCCAGGTCGGGCCCGTCGCCGCCGGCCAGCACGTGCTCGACCCAGGCGGTCCGTTCGTGGGCGATGACCCTCAGGTCCCAGGCGCAAGCGATCGGCTCGCCGGACTCGGTCGGGACAAGCTCGTCCGGTTCGAGGACCTCGGAGGTCCAGGCGTGGTGGACGACCTCGTTCTGGTTGACCCACCAGTCGAGGAAGACCAGGTTGGACCCGCGTCCCTCGTGGACCCCGAGGAACCCGACCCCGTGCCGGTCCTCGGTCACCGCCGGCTCGGGGAGGACGTGGCGGGCTTGGACCCGGGCAGCCTCCACCAGCTCCTCGGCCACCCGCTCGCCCTCGTAGGTGATCGTGTACACCTTGATGCGCCACCCGGCGGGGTCCCACAGGTCCAGGGGGCGAACCCGGCGCGGTCGGTACGGTTCCTCCAGCTCGATCACAGACCTGCAACGGCTCCTGTCGTCAAGCCTTTACCGTCCAGGCCCATCGGCGGCACGATGGACGAGCGGATCAGCCGGCACGCCAAGATCCTGGTCGACTGGAGCATGGGGATCGAGGACGGTGACAACGTCCTCGTCCAGTTCGGCGACGGCGGCAAGGAGCTGGCCGACGCTGTGGCCGGACGTATCGCCGGTCGAGGCGGCCAGCCCCTCTTGATGGCCAGCTCGGAGGCTGCCGACCGGGCCTTCCTGCTCGAGGCCGACGACGACACCCTTGAGACGGAGCCCGATCACCTGCGGGCCGTGGCCGAAGCCACCGACGTCTTCTGCTACATCCGCGCCAGCGGGAACACCCGGGCCATGGCCGACGTGCCCAGCGACAGGATGCAGACCCGCTCGAAGGCCACCAACGAGATCCGCGAGATCCGGTTGTCCAAGCGCTGGTGTTTGACCATGCACCCGACCCCGGCGCTGGCCCAGGAGGCCGGCATGAGCACCGAGGGCTTGGCCGACCTGTTCTACGACATGGTGCTCATCGACTGGGCCGAGTTCGCCAAGGAGGTCCAGCGGGTCGCCGACCGGTTCGAAGGTCGAAGCGAGGTCCACATCGTCGGCCAGGAGACCGACATCTACCTGCCCGTCAAGGACCGCCCCTGGGTGGCCTCGGTCGGTCACAAGAACATGCCCAGCGGGGAAGCGTTCAGCGCCCCGCACGAGACCAGCGTCGAGGGGCACGTCCACTTCGACCTGCCCAGCATCGTGCTGGGCCGCGAGGTCCAGGGGCTCTACCTCGAGTTCGAACAAGGCGAGGTCGTCGACTGGTCGGCCGACCGAGGCGAGGACGCCATCGAGGCCTTGCTGGATACCGACGAGGGGGCCCGTCGCCTGGGCGAGGTCGGCATCGGGATGAACCGAGGGCTCGACCGGCCCACCAAGAACATCCTGCTCGACGAGAAGATGGGCGGCACCATCCACCTGGCCCTCGGTCGTGCCTACAAGGAGAACCAGGGGACCAACGAGTCGGCCGTCCACCAGGACTTAATCAAGACCATGGGCGAGGACAGCTACATCGCCGTCGACGGCGACGTC
>CAZBKU010000437.1:0-1708 GCA_964492585.1 uncultured Thermoplasmatales archaeon
ACGGACCCCCAGGAGATCGAGACGTGGTTCGTCCGCACTGAGCTTGAACCTCGAGTGGGCGGACGCTATGTCGAGCATCACGACCATGTGGGCATGTCCATGGAAGGCGAGGTCACGCGCTGGGACCCGCCGCACGCCTTCGGACACACCTGGTGGGCAGACCCCGACGGGGCCTACCAGGAGGCCAGCATCCTTTGGGAGATCACGCCCGAGGGGTCCGGCTCTCGACTCGCCATGACCCACCGGTTCAAGGACCTCGAGGGGGCCGACGGCATCATGGCTGGATGGCACATCTGCATCGACGTCCTCAAGGGGGTCCTCGACGGTGACGCCCCTGAGGACCATGCCCCACCCCAGGGCGAGTTCGCCCACGGCACGTTCACCACGACCACCCCGGGCAAGGGCCACTGGACCAAGCGCGAGGAGCTGGAGGAGACCTACGCCGAGAAGATCCCCAGGCATCCGACCGGATGACTACCGGCAACGACATGGGCCAAGAACGCCTACGGAGCGGAGGGGGCGAGGGATCCGGTCTGCAGAAGGCCAGCAGGAGGAGGGAGATCGAGACCACCACATGGGGCTTCACGGTGCCCCCTCCTGAGTGTCGCCGGGCGAGGCCTTAGAGCCGGTCCTCGCCGATCGTCTCCCGGATCCACCGCACCAGATGCTCGTAGGCCTCAACCCCCTCCCGAGTCAGATGGACCTCTGGGCTCCCTGCAACGTTCTCGTCGACACGGACCCAGCCCTTCTCCTCCAAGAAGGCGAGGTAGCTGAGGTACCGGTCGTAGTTCAGGCCCACGGCCATCTGGAGGCTGCTGTTGGTGTGGACGCCCTCGTCGTTGTGCAGCGCGTCCAGGAACCGAGCCACGACGTAGAGGTCAGGGCGATTGGGCGGCTCGACCTCCTTGGCCATCCCTGCCTAGACCTCCAGGCGCCCCTGATCGCGGGAGGCCTCCCATCGCCTCATCTCCTTGTGGACCCACACGATCAGCCCGGTCAATACGCCCACGGCCAGCGTGCCGGCACTGAGCAAGACCCACAGTAGAGCCTCATCCCACCGGGTGGCCTGGGGGGCCAGGAAGAGCTGACCGACGACATGGGTCCACCAGGCCCCGGCGAAGACGCCGGCCACGAGGACCGCGAGCAGAGCCGCGGCCAGGGCGTTGCGCAGCGCAGCTAAGTAGCCGGGCCCCTGCTCGGCCAAACGTGCCAGGGACTCCAGCTCGCGTGCAGGCTGATCGCTCCGCGTCTGCCGGAAGAGGCCCACGACCCACCAGGTCCCGACGACCACGGTCCCAAGGACCGAGAGCGCCTCGGCGCCAACAAGGAACGGCTCAAGCTGGACGGACGTGTCGAAGGTGACCGTGCCCTCCACGGTGCGTGGGGCCAGGTCCCCGATCCAGCCTTCGAGTAGCGCCTTCTCACGATCGTCGGTGAACAGCGACTCCCCCGGCTTGGCGTGCAGGACCCAGACGACCTCGACCGGAGAGAACCCCCGCGTAGTGGCTGGTCCGGGTGCGGTGAACGAGAGCCACGGGTCCGAGTCCGAGCCGGTCCACACCCCCTCCCCCGGGTCGCCTTGTCCAAGCGTCCCGTTCGCGCCCGAGGGGGTGCCCGCGTACGGATGCTCCTTGTGCAGGTAGACCTGCTCGGGCGTGGTGCCGTTGAGCAGCGTCTGGTGGCCGCCGCGGTCGACCACGTAGACCTC
>CAZBKU010000438.1:0-1694 GCA_964492585.1 uncultured Thermoplasmatales archaeon
CAGATGTCCTCGAGGTAGACGTCGTTGCCCTCGAGGTCGGTGCCCAGCGGCTCGTTGTAGAGGTCGATGTCCATCTTGCCGGCGATGCCGTAGGCGACGACCAGGGGCGGGCTGGCCAGGTAGTTGGCCCGGATCTCGGGGTGGATGCGAGCCTCGAAGTTCCGGTTGCCCGACAGGACCGAGGTGGTCCAGAGGTCGTGCTCCTCGATGGCCTCCTCGATGGCCTTGGGCAACGGGCCGCTGTTGCCGATGCACGTGGTGCACCCGTAGCCGACCGTGTAGTAACCCAGCTTCTCGAGGTAGGTGAGGAGGCCGGATTCCTTGAGGTACTCGGTGACGACCTTGGAGCCGGGGGCCAGGCTGGTCTTGACGTGGCTGGGGACCTGGAGACCCTTCTCCACGGCGTTCTTGGCCAGCAGGCCGGCGGCCAGCATGACGCTGGGGTTGGAGGTGTTGGTGCAGCTGGTGATCGCGCTCACGACCACGCTGCCGTGGCCGATCTCGAACGCGTCGCCGTTCTCGTCCTCCACGGTGACCTTCTTGGTCAGGTGGCCGAGGTCCGGCTCGGGATGCTGGCCGGGTTTCTCGCCCTCCATCAGCTCGTCGGGGTGGCCGCCCTCGCCCAGCCAGCGGCTGACCTGGTCCTCCTCGAGGTCGGGGACGTCCTCGGCGAACTCGCCGTGGATGAGCTGGCGGAAGTGGCGCTTCATGTCGCCCATCTTGACCCGGTCCTGGGGTCGCTTGGGCCCGGCCAGGCTGGGCTCGACGGTGGACAGGTCGACCTCGACGACCTGGGTGTACTCGGGCTCCTGGTCGCCGAAGAGGCCCTGGTCGTCGAGCACGGTGCGGACGAGCTCGATGTGCTCGGGGTCGCGGCCGGTGCGCTCCAGGTAGTCCAGGGTGGCCTCGTCGACGGGGAAGAAGCTGATCGTGGAGCCCTGCTCGGGGGCCATGTTGGCGATGGTGGCCCGGTCCTCGACGGTCAGGGTCTTGAGGCCGGGACCGTAGAACTCGACGAACTTGTCGACCACACCGACCTCGCGCAGGGTCTCGGTGATCTGGAGGACCATGTCGGTGGCCGTGGCACCCTCGGGCATCTGGCCGGAGAGCCGGACGCCGACGACCTCGGGGAGCTTCATGGTGATCGGTTGGCCCAGCATGCCGGCCTCGGCCTCGATGCCGCCGACGCCCCAGCCGACGACGCCGATGCCGCCGATCATGGGGGTGTGGCTGTCGGTGCCCACCAGGGTGTCGGGGAAGACCCACGGCTCGCCGTCCAGCTCGCGCTTGTGGACGACCTGGCCCAGGTACTCCAGGTTGACCTGGTGGACGATGCCGGTGCCCGGCGGGACGACCTTGAACTGGTCGAAGGCCTGCTGGGCCCACTTGATGGCACGGTACCGTTCGCCGTTGCGCTCGTACTCCTTCTTCACGTTCAGGTCGAAGGCCTCGGGCGCCCCGAAGTAGTCGACCTGGACGCTGTGGTCGATGACCAGGTGGCAGGGGACCTCGGGTTCGACGATGTTGGGGTCCTTGCCGGCGCGCTCGGCGGCCGAGCGCAGGGCGGCCAGGTCCACCACGGCCGGGACACCGGTGAGGTCCTGGAGGACCACACGGGAGGGCGTGAAGGGGACTTCGACATCGGGCACGTCGGGGGCCCACGAGGCGGCGTTGCGGACATCCTCGGCGGTGAT
>CAZBKU010000439.1:0-1692 GCA_964492585.1 uncultured Thermoplasmatales archaeon
CCGAAGACGTGGCAGACCGCCGCCAAGCTGTGTGAAGAGGCCACGGACCCACAGACGTGAGCCGCCACGGCCTGCCGCCGGTCGGGCTTGTCAGGAGCCTGCTGCCTTGAGCGCCTGGTCGAGGTCGTCGAGAAGGTCCCGCTCGTCCTCGATCCCGACGCTCAACCTGACCAACCCATCGGTGATGCCCAGCTTCTCGCGTTGCTCCTTGGGCACGCTGGCATGCGTCATGATGGCCGGGTGGTTGGCCAGGGACTCGACGGCGCCCAGACTCTCGGCACAGGCGAAGACCTCCAGGGCCTCGAAGAACCGGTTGGCACCGTCCAGGCCGCCAGGCACCTCGAAGCTCACCATGCCCCCGAAGCCGTCCATCTGCCGGTCGGCGATCTCGTGGTTCGGATGGTCGGAGGACCCGGGGTAGTAGACCCGACCGGTGCTCGGGTGGTCGGTCAGGAACCGGGCCACCTCGGCGGCGTTGCGGCAGTGTCGGTCCATGCGGACGCCCAGGGTCTTGAGCCCGCGCATCAGCAGGTAGCTATCGAAGGGGCTGGGGACCGGGCCCATGCTGTTCTGGTTGAAGCGGATCGGCTCGGTGAGCGCCTCGTCGCTCCAGATCAGGCAGCCGCCGACGACGTCGCTGTGGCCACCTAGGTACTTGGTGGCGCTGTGCCAGACCACGTCAGCCCCAAGCTCCAGGGGTCGTTGGAGGTGCGGGCTGGCGAAGGTGTTGTCGATGCACACCAGGGCGCCGGCGTCGTGGCCCTGCTCGGCCACCCGCCCGATGTCGACGACCTTGAGCAACGGGTTGGTCGGCGACTCGGCCAGGACCAGGTCGGCCCCGTCGGCCAGCGCCTCTTCGGCCGCCTCCGGGTCAGAGAGATCGGCGAAGGTGGTCTCGACGCCGAAGGGGGCCAGGTTCTGGGTCAGGTACCGGTAGGTCCCACCGTAGCAGTCCTCCTCGCAGACGACCCGATCCCCGCTCTCTAGGAGGTGGCAGAGGATCACCAGGGCCGACATGCCCGAGGAGAACGCCGCGGCCTCGACCCCGCTCTCCAGGTCGGCCAGGGCGTCCTCGAGCCGGGCCCGGGTCGGGTTGTCGGTCCGGGCGTACTCGTAGCCCTTGTGCTCGCGTGGCCGATCCTGGACGAAGGTGGTCGAGGGGTGTATCGGTGGCACCACCGCCCCGGTCTCGGGGTCGGGGGCGTTGCCGGCGTGGATGTAGCGGCTCCCGCGTCGCATCGGCCCGGGATGGCCGCCCTGGTATGAAAGCCGTGGGGGCCACCGCCGGGTGCTACGGGCGATGCCGATGGTACTTGTAACACCAGGCCCTCGTGCCACCGTGGACGAGGCCCAGCAGGTGGAGGGGGGACGCTTGGAAGCCATCCTCCAGGTGATCGCTGGATGGCTCCTGCTCCTCTACGTTCCCTGGGCGTGGATCATCTCCGGTTTCGGGATCGGGCCGGGGGACGTGGCCGCGGTCTTCCTCAGCCCCCTGTTCGTCGCCGCGCTCCTGGCCGTCCCCCCTGCCCGACGCCTGTGGCTGAGGGGGGACCGCCGTGTGGTCCTCGGCGTCGGGGCGCTGGCAGGCGCAAGCGCCCTGCTGCATCTCCTGGTCGCCTTCCTCGATCCGGTCGGCTGTCCGCCGAGCTGCCAGGCGATGCCGGCCTGGGTGGCCCCGGCCTTCCTGCTCTA
>CAZBKU010000440.1:0-1679 GCA_964492585.1 uncultured Thermoplasmatales archaeon
GGCTGGTCGCCGGGCCCTCGGCCAGGATGCCGGCGTACAGGGTCCCGGTGAGCGTGTTGTTCTCGATGACCGGGTCGCTGCCGTGGATCTCGGCGGCGTATCCGTTGTCGACGAACGTGTTGTCGCGCAGGACGGTGTCCTCCCCGCTGGCCAGCAGCGGCTGGATGCCCTCGGTGAACGTGGTCCCCTCGACGGTGAGGTTGTCGCCGCGCATCCAAACCCCGGCGTACATGGCCGGGTCGACCTCGCTGTCCGTGATGGTCAGGCCGTCCACGGGGGCCGTGTCGGCGCCGGCCCAGTCGTCGGTGACGTGGTAACGAGGGTAGTTGACACTCAGGCCCGAGACGGTGAACGCGGTCGACCGAACGTGGAACCCGGGGGCATCCTCGAGCGTGAGGCTGCAGCCGGCCTGGTCGAGGAACGTCGTGGTCTCCACGGCGCCCGTGCCGGTGGTAAGGTTGGCAACGTGCAACCCGATCCCGAACCCCTGGATGGTCGTGTTGGCCACGACCCAGTGCTTGGTGGTGTCGCGGATGCTGACCCCGGTCGTGATCTGGGGCTTGCAGGAGCCCACCTCGATGGGATCGCCGCTCGCGTAGGCGATGCACCAGCCCTCGATCCGGTAGGGATCGCTGGCGGAACCGTCGCCAGCGACGACGCCGGAGCTGGGATGGTATTCTTGCTCGCCGGTGACGGGGTTGATCCACTCGAACCCGCCGTCGCCGACGTCCTTGTTGATGAAGATCGGTTCGTGGGGGGTGCAGGTCTCCTGGGTGCCCGCCGAGGACCCGAGGCCCACGGGCAGGGTGGCGGTCATCAACAGGCAGGCAAGCAACAGGAGGCGCGGTGTGGAGCGCATAGCCCCCGGTGGCATCTGAGGGTCATCGGGCCGATGGTTGACTGGAATCGGAAGGGGTTTGTAGGAGGGGAGCCGCGGTGATGGGTCCACCTGTGCGGGCTCGGTCCTTCCGGAGTCAACGTGCGAGCAAGCCTCGTCAGGAAGTTTGCGGCTGGAACTCGTGCCACCGCACCCACCCGGTCAAGGGGTCGATCACCCCGTTCTGGATGAACACGACGAACCCGCCATCGGGAGCAACACTCACGTAGAGACGAGCCGGCCAGGAATCGGGGTAGAGGTCACGGGCCTCGTCCACGAGGTGGAAGGGTGCGAGCGTGCGCCCCGTCCCCTGGAGCGAGCTGCCCGCGTCGGGGGATAGGGACACAGCGAAGGCTCGCACGTCGAAGTTCATGGTGTTTAGCAAGCGTTCGACCACCGGTTCGGCAGGCTGGGGGTCGACCGTGCAGGTCAACGGACGCGGATCCGCGATGGCTTCCCTGCTTTCGGCCCCTGCGATAGGGCTGCTCTGCGCCATGGACCGCTCGGTCCCCAGCGGCGTCTTCTCGACCTCCTGGCGCGCATCGAGCACATCGAACCTCCGGCTCTCCGGGTCGTACAGGGCAAGGTCGGCAGAGACGGGGTAGCTCTCGTAGAGGAACAACCCCTCCCGTTGCTGGGTCCATCCATACCCCGGCATCCATCGACCTTCTGGATGGTCTCGGAACCATGCCTGGACCCCCTCGTCCTCCTTCCTTGCCCAGTCCATGTAGTCCTCGAGGTTCAGGGTCTGATCATCGGTACCCGGGAACTTGATCAGGCACGTGGGATCCAGCGGGGGTGG
>CAZBKU010000441.1:0-1672 GCA_964492585.1 uncultured Thermoplasmatales archaeon
GCAGGTGCTGGCTGATCGCCGGCAGGCTGACGTCGTGGGGCTCGGCCAGTTCGCCGACGCTCTTGTCCCCCGCGGAGAGCTGCTCGATGATCGAGCGGCGGATGGGGTGGGAGAGCGCGGCGAAGACCGCATCGAGCTCCGCGTCAGGATGCTTAAGCATCTGCTTAAGCGATTGACGTGCAAGATACTTAAGGGTTTGCTTAACTGATTTTGGTCGGACCCGAGCGGCGCCGAAGCAAGCCCCCCCGCGGCCACCTCACGAGCCCATCTGGACGTCGCCTGCCTCGTCGATCGCCCACGCGGGGTTCCAGGCCACCTCCCACCGGTGGCCCTCGGGATCGGCGAGATACGCAGAGTAACCTCCCCAGTCGGCATCCCGGGGTTCGACCAGGACGCGCCCGCCGGCCTCGAGGGCGAGCGCCGCCACCTCGTCGACCTCCTCCTTGGCCCTCACGTTGTAGGCCAGGGCCACGCCTCCAGGCCCCAGCTCGTCCCCGGACGTGCCCAGCTCCTCGGCGAACCGATCCCGCCGGAACAGCGACAGGACGATCCCGTTGAGCTGGAAGAAGGAGACCTCCTCGTTGGAGAAGCCCAGCTCCCACCCGAGCCCATCCTCGTAGAAGGTCGTGGCGCGCTCCAGGTCCTCGACCGCTAGCGTGACCAGGCTCAACCGTTGCTCCATGCCAGGGGCATGCCGCGGTGGGATTTCAAGCTGTTTGGCAGGGGTGCCCGAACGCATGGCCGTGGCGGCACTGGCTTAAAGACATGCGCGGTGGTGTCCCCGCCGATGACCGAGGGCGAGCATGACGAGCGCCTGGCAGGCCAGGTGGCCGTGGTGGCCGGCGCCACCCGCGGTGGGGGGCGAGGGATCGCTGTGGCCCTGGGCGAGGCTGGTGCCACCGTGTACTGCACCGGCCGGAGCACGCGCGACCAGGCGGCCACTCCTGGACGTCCGGAGACCATCGAGGGCACCGCCGAGCGCGTCACCGATGCGGGTGGTGAGGGGATCGCGGTTCAGGTGGACCACACCCACGAACAGGAGGTCGAGGCGCTGGCCGAGCGCCTGCGCGAGGAGGTCGGAGGCGTGGACATCCTGGTGAACAGCATCTGGGGCGGGGACGTGCTCACCGAGTGGGGAACACCCTTCTGGGAGCTGGACATCGACAAGGGGCAGACCATGCTGGAGCGTGCGATCGTCACCCACGTGGTGACCAACCGCCACCTGGTGCCACTGATGCTGGACAAGGAGGGCGGGTTGGTGGTGGAGGTCACCGACGGGGACGGCTTCCTCTACCGGGGCAACCTCTTCTACGATCTGGTGAAGACGAGCGTGATCCGCCTGGCTTTCGCCATGCACGAGGAGCTGGCCGACCACGTGGTCACCGCGTTGGCGGTCACGCCGGGGTTCATGCGCTCGGAGGCGGTGCTCGACCACTTCGGCGTGACCGAGGAGGCCTGGCAGGACGCCATCGAGCAGGATCCGCACTTTGAGTACTCCGAGACGCCGCTGTTCCTCGGCCGGGCTGTGGCCGCCCTGGCCGCGGACCCTAACGTGGACGCGAAGGGAGGGCGGGTGTTCGGCTCGTGGACACTGGCCAAGGAGTACGGGTTCCGGGATGCCGGCGGAAGCCAGCCTGACTGGGGCACGTACTTCCAGAAGGAGGTGGGCACC
>CAZBKU010000442.1:0-1670 GCA_964492585.1 uncultured Thermoplasmatales archaeon
GCGTCTCGGCGAAGGTGTACGTCTCGGGCGAGTAGAAGTAGCGGTACAGGGACTCGTCGTCGCTGTCCTGGTCCTGGACGTGGACCGTGACGTTGTAGCCCTCGAAGGTCCCGGCCGGCGTCTCCCGCTCGTACGTGTGGTCGCTGGCGCCGGCCCTCCAGGTCCAGTTGTGGTGCTCGCTGCCGGTGGGTTGCAGGCCGACCATGTAGTCGGTCTGCGTCTGGATCTCGCGCTCCACCACCTCACCCGGCGACATCTCGTCCCAGAAGGGGTAGGGGGCCGGCGGGCTGTAGTGTCGGATGATCGTGAGCGCCTGCGCGTTCTCCTGCTCGATCGTGACCTTGTCGTAGACGCGCTCGAGGGTGCCGGTCTGCCAGGCGGTCACGCGCTGCTTGTCGGGGCCGTCCGTGTCGTGGACGAACGTCTGCGTGAAGACGGCTTCGAACCGCTCCGCGCCGCGTCGGACCTGGGTCTCGTCGGTCACGACGGTACGCTGCTGCACGGTGTCGTTCTCCCAAGCCCACTCCATGCCGTGGAACCAGGTCACCGGACCCACCCGGTCGACAGCCACGTCCTCGTCGGGTCCGCGGTGGTCCTCCGCCGACGCGAACCCAGGCACCGCCGCGGCGAGGAGGAGCAGGACAAGCGCTGTCGATAGGGTGGTCTTGCTCACGGTTTCGATAGCCTCAGCGTGTATGCTTAAAGGTTGTCGTAAGCCTCTATCAGCATCGCCTCCCGCACCCCCGCCAGCGTCACCGCGACCGTCGTGTGGCGACGATGGCGACGGCGACCAGCGCACCCAACGTCAGCGCGCCGATCCACACGGTGCCCACGGGCAAGGCGCTGCCCTGCTCGTCGGGGTCCTGCTCGCCCTCGGCGAGGTCGGCCTCGCCGGCGCTGCTGATCGGCAGGTGGATGAGATCCTCCTTGGGCTCGTCCCCGGAGACCATCTCGAGGATCGCCAGGCTCACGTCCACCGTGGACAGGGCGCCAAGACCCTGGGAGGCGGTCAAGGCGATCTGCCGGTCCGCGCGGGACCGGTTGGCCTCGGACAGGTTCTCCGCCCGCTCGAGCTGGATCTCCGCCTTCCGCAGCTGCGTGGCGGCCTCGGCGTAGCCCATCCTCGCCTGGGCGCCCGGGATCCCGATCTCGTCGAACTCCTGGATCTGGGTCCCGTTGTGGAGGATGTCCTCCAGGTGGTGGGTCACGGACGCGCCGTCGTAGGGCGTCGTCCGCTCGTCGATGTGGTGCTGGATGGCGGCGGGGGCCTGCTTGCTGCTCCAGGCCACGGAGGCGCCCAGCGCGGCCAGCCACTCGCCCTCGTGGATGTTCCCGTTGATGATGGACCGGAACTCCTCGTCGAAGCTCACAGAGCTGTTGTCCAGGATCGGGGTGAGCGCGTTGTTCACGCCCTGGAGCGTCGCGTTCCCGACCACGGGCCCGACCGGCTCGTCGGGGCTCTGCTGGAGGGTCTTGGTGATGATCCGGTCGGCGAGGTTCATGTAGATGATCGGCCCCTGGGAGAAGGCGACCAGCCCGTTCTTCATCCGCTCGTTGCGCTGGCCCTGCTCCCACTGCTCGGCCAGCCGCGGGTACTGGCGGTCCACGCGCTCGCCCTGGGCCAGGATGTTCCCGGCCAGGAGGATGTGGTCGAGCTCCCACAGGTCCAC
>CAZBKU010000443.1:0-1667 GCA_964492585.1 uncultured Thermoplasmatales archaeon
TCGCCGGCCGGCGGCGAGCCCGTCCACGGACCCTGCGTCACCAACAGCCACGCCGACGACCCGGCCCCGACCACGGGGATGGTCGCGGGCCTTGCCGCGACCGCCGCCGCCGTCGTGGCCGGCCTGGCCGTGGCCGCCTGGCGATGGTGGGGCACCTAGGCCGCAACCCAAGAGGCCCCTGGTGGCCACGTCCCTCCTCTGATCGGCCGGCAAGAGGCGGCCGGGCCCGTCCCCCGGCGCCGGCGCGATCCGGCCGGCGGCATCGACGACGAGCGACCGCCGCGGGGGACAGCGACGCAACCGATCGGTTGCGGCACTCTAGAGACTTTTAGACTAGTAATCTATTCTTCATCGGAGCCTGGGAAGCAGGTCCCGTGTAACCCACGACACGCGGGGCCAAGCAGGCCAAGGGAGACGACAGACGATGAGCAACGATGCTGACACATCAACATCCAAGCACAGCACGACGACCACGCGATCCCGCCGGACGCTTGCCATCGCCTTGGCGGTGATCATGACCGGGGCCCTGGCCGTGCCCTTGGGCGCCGGCACCGCCGAGGCCGGGGATCAAGCACCCACGGCCCCGGGCACCGGGGATCTGGCAGGGGATGGCGGTCCAGTCGACGGTTCCGGCGGGGGGCTCGCCATGGGGGCGGCCCTCGAGATGCAGGAGGCCGAGGGGGCGCTGGAGGCCGCCAGGATCGGGAACGCGTACCAGGCCGATGTCTTGAACGCCACCCTGGCCCCGCCGTCCACGGCACAACCCGGGGCGGCCGCCGACGCGCTCGTCGGCCTGATGGTCGCCCTCGGAGAACCGCTGTCCCAGGAGGCACGCGAGAAGATCGCGGCGGAGTTCGACCGTTCGCTCACCCCCGAGCAGGACCGAGCGCTTGCCCGTGTCCTGTGGGCCTACCAGGAGGTGCATATCGCCAGCAACCTCGCGTTCGAAGAGGCCGCACCCGGCGAGGATCCAACCGCCCTGCCCGGCGAACCCAGCCTGGACCCGTCCCCTGGAGGGCCTTGGGCGGCCGGCACGTCACCGTCGGCCGACGAGCTTGGCGCTGTCTTAAGCGCTCGTGACGATTTCCTTTCTGCGATCGAGGGGCTGACCTCAGCCTTCGAACCCACGACAACGAGCAGCGCAGGGTGCGACCTCAACACGGGCTTCGAGCCGTTCCTGGCCTCCGGAGGGATCGTCATGGACACCGAGGGCTGCGACAGCACGTGGGACCAAGCCCCCATGTGGTCCCAAGAGCTGGGCACGGTCTACCTGGTGATCCTCGACTTCGGCGGGAACGACACCTACGTCGATGATGCGAACCTGATCATCGACACCTCCGGCCACGACGTGTACGAGAACAACGCGGGAGGTACCGCGTGGCCCCTCCGTTCCTCGGCGCTCATCGACATGAGGGGGAACGACCGGTACGAACCCGACGCTTCCGATTCTGTAAGCGGCACCATCGGTGGCTCGCACTTAGGAACAGGGTTCCTGTTCGATGGCGGAGGCTCCGATGACTACATCATCGAGGATTACTTCTCGTCACAACAATCTTGCATGATTCGCGGCATCATGGGGGGTGGCGACCTCGCTGACGCCATTGGTTCCTTGATCGACGACGGGTCCGGGGATGCGGTCGCCGCGGGCGACGGCCGCCAGCGCGGTC
>CAZBKU010000444.1:0-1634 GCA_964492585.1 uncultured Thermoplasmatales archaeon
CTGTCGGCCATCCAGGAGCTCGATCTCAACCCGGTCATGGTCGGCGAGGAGGGGGAGGGCGCCATGGTCGTCGATGCGCGCATTCGGCTCTGGCCGGACAAGCAGATGCCGCCGGCCCCGGGCCGGGCCCTGCCGCCCAAGCCGGGCGAGCAGGGGGGTTGACACCGATGGGTCCGCGATCCCTGGTCCGGCTCTTGCCGAAGGCCTTGGTAGGGAAGACCGGGTTGGATCAGCCTGGTCGACCGGCTCGGGACCCCCCAACCAGCCCGCACAGCCTCTCAGCCGAGGCTGTGTCTGAGACGCTCGAGGTGGATCCTTCTCGAGGCCTGGATGTCCAGGAAGCCAAGCAGCGCCTGTCCCGCTACGGGCCGAACCTCTTGCGCGAGCCGTCATCGGCCAGCGCCCTGAAGCTCCTGATCGACCAGTTCCGGAGCGGTGTGGTCCTGCTCCTGGTGGCTGCCGGCGCCCTGGCGTTCGCCTTCGGGGAGACCCTGGAGGGGTGGGCGATCGTGGCCGTCTTGGTGCTCAACGCGGCCATCGGGTGGACCACCGAGCTGCGGGCCGTGCGGTCCATGGAGGCCTTGCGCAAGATGACCCAGGTCACAGCCAAGGTCCGACGAGGCGGGACCCTGGTCGAACGTCCGGCCCGCCAACTGGTCCCTGGGGATGTGGTCGTGGTCGAGGGTGGCGATCTGGTCCCAGCCGATATCCGCCTGCTCGAGGCCAACCAGCTCGAGGCCGACGAATCCACGCTGACCGGTGAGTCGGTCCCGGTGGCCAAGGACACGGTGGCCGTCGGCGCCGAGGCCGTCGTGGCTGACCGAATCTGCATGCTCCACCAGGGTACGGTGATCACGCGCGGCTCGGCCCTGGGCGTCGTCGTGGCCACCGGGACCCACACCCAGCTTGGCCGGATCGCCGAGTTGACTGGATCCGGGGAGGACAGCCGCACCCAGCTTGAGCGGCGGTTGGATGAGCTAGGCCGGTCGCTGGTTTGGGTCGTGCTCGGCATCGCTGTCGTGGTGACCTTGTTGGGGTTCCTGAGAGGCAAGGACCTCTTCCTCATGGTCGAGACCGGGATCGCCCTGGCCGTGGCCGCCATCCCCGAGGGCCTGCCCGTGGTCGCCACCCTGGCCTTGGCCCGCGGCATGCTGGCCATGGCCCGCCGGAACGCCATCGTCAACCGGCTGGCCGCCGTCGAGACCCTCGGTAGCACCAACCTGCTGGCCGTCGACAAGACCGGCACCCTCACCGAGAACAAGATGACGGTGCGCCGGCTGGTCCTGCCGCACGCCACCATCGACGTCGACCCCACCGGGGACGATCCCTTCCACGCTGACACCCGAGAGACGGGCCCTGAGGGCGACGAGATCCTGGCCCGAGCCCTGGAGGTCGCCGCTTTCTGCAACAACGCAGCCCTCGGGATCGACGGAGGGGAACCCATCGGTGACCCCCTGGAGATCGCCCTGCTGGAGGCCGCCCGCGCCGGCGGACGGAGCCGGCCCGGTCTGCTTGAGGACCATCCTGAGCAACGCGAGGAAGCCTTCAGCACCGACACGAAGATGATGGCCACCCTCCACGTCACCGGTGACGGGTCCCTGGTCGCCGTCAAGGGGGCACCCGAGCAGGTGCTC
>CAZBKU010000445.1:0-1634 GCA_964492585.1 uncultured Thermoplasmatales archaeon
CGCCGCAGACGTCCCACGTGAAGGACAGGTCCTCGTTCTCGGACTCCTCGTCGCTGGAGCTCGAGGCATCGAAGCTGCAGTCCAGGCCATCGCAGGAGAACGAGAACGCTGCGACCGGCGGGTCGTTGACCTCCTTGGCGGTGATGGTCTTGGTGAGGCTGTCCTCGAGCTCGCCGTCGCTGACGGTGAGCGTCACCGGGAAATCATCGTCGCTGGAGAACGTGTGGTCGACGGTCTGGCCGGTGGCCGTGGTGCCGTCGCCCAGGTCCCAGCTGTAGCTGGTGATCTCGTCCCCGTCGGGGTCCGAGCTGTCCGAGGCATCGAAGCTGCACGCGCGCTCGTCGCAGGTGCTCGTGAAGCGAGGTGTCGGCGGGTCGTTGACGTCGATGGTGACGAACTCGTCGGTCTTGGCGGTGTTCTTGCCGTCGTCGACGGTCAAGGTCACCCTGTAGGTCCCCTGCTCGGCGTACGTGTAGGTGGTCTCGGCCGAGCTGCCGGTCTTGGTGGCGCCATCGCCGAAGGCCCAGGTGTAGGTCAGGTCGTCGCCCTCGGGATCGGTGGTGCTGCTGGCGTCGAAGACGCAGTCGAACCCGTCGCAATCGTTGGTGAAGCTGGGCGACGGTGGATCGTTGCAGTCGACCTGGAGCTCCGTATCGCCACCGATGGAGCTGGTCTCGCTGCCCTCAGCGCTGTCGTTGTCCCCGGTGACGGTCCCATCGAAGCTGAAGACCCCGGAGGCGGTCTCCGGCACGACGACGTCGTACATGAACGTCCGACGTGCGTTGTCCGTGGTGAACCACTTCATCGTGCTGGAGCTGTTCTTGGCCTCCCCGTTGGGCTCCTCCCAACCCACGTCCCAGCCGTCGGGGGCGTGTTCCTCGATGGCGAGCAGATCGGCCTCGCCCCAGTCGACGTTCAGGGTGACCGTGATCCGGTCACCGCACGTGGCGCTGGCCGGCAGGTCCCGGGTGCCCGACGTTCCGGCCGCGTGGGCAACCATGGAGATGGCCGGCGCCGTCAGCAAGATCAACACCGCCAGCATGCTCGTCCATCCTGCTCGTGATCCAGGGGTCGTCATCGTGGTGGCCTCCTTGGTGGGTCGTGGGTCGCATGGTGACCGGATCGCTGGCCGGAGCCAGCGCCGGGAAGGGGCCAACCCGCTGGACGGGTCGGCCGGTGAAAGGTGATCGCGGATGATCGGTTGGAGATGGAAAGAACGGAGAGAGGGAGAGAGAGGGAGAGGTGGACCTGGCCCCGCGGCGCCGTGCCGCCGATGGCGGTGGTGGGGCGAGACCAGATCATCCCGAGCACGCTCCTCAGCAGTACCCGGGGCTGTTCAGCCAGTGCGTGGCCGTGGTGAACAGCTGGTTGAACTCCTCGACATCGTCGTCGTCCGGAGCGTCCAACCAGGCCTCGATGGCGTCGGTCAACTCGGGCACCGTGTCGATGGTGCAGTCCTCGTTGTAGTCGAACGCATCGAAGGTCGGCCCGCTACCGCTGACCATGCTGCCGTTCTCCGGCAGCATCAGGCTGCTGGTGATGAGGTAGTCACCGCCCAGCAGCGGGAAGTCCCCGACCGCGACGCCGTGGAGCGCGGTCAGGTTGCCCAGGAGGGCCGAGACCGCGTTGGGCCG
>CAZBKU010000446.1:0-1632 GCA_964492585.1 uncultured Thermoplasmatales archaeon
GGTCGTCCTGCGTCAACGGTTCAAGGCCTTGATCCCGTTCGCCTTCGCTGCCCCTCTGGCCCTCTATGTCCCGGGGAGCGCCGTCGACCTCCCGGTCGTCGGGATCGTCGATTTCGGCCTGCTCTACCCCTTGATCCTGGTGCCCCTTGGCGTCGCGTCGGCCAGCAACGGGTTCAACATGCTCGA
Source organism: uncultured Thermoplasmatales archaeon (assembly GCA_964492585.1). GTDB lineage: Archaea > Thermoplasmatota > SW-10-69-26 > SW-10-69-26 > SW-10-69-26 > CAYXGD01. The sequence continues at coordinate 187 of CAZBKU010000446.1, forward strand.
GGGGTTCAACGGGTTGGGCGCCGGCCTGGGTGTGATCATGGCTGGGACCCTGTCCCTGTTGGCCATCCTGTCCGGCGAGTTCACCGGGTTGATCCTGCTGTTCCCGCTGATCGGTGCCCTCGGTGCGTTCCTGTGGTTCAACGCCTACCCTTCCCGGGTCTTCCCCGGCGACACGATGACCTTGCTCGTCGGCGCCGTGCTGGGATCAGCGGTGATCCTCTCCAAGCTGGAGTTCTGGGGGGCCTTGCTCTTCCTGCCGCACGTGATCGAGTTCTTCCTGAAGGCCAAGGGCGGCTTCGAGGCCGAGACCTTCGCCACCTCGGTCGACGGGGACCGCCTGGCGTACGATGGACCCATCGAGAGCCTGACCCACATCGTGATGAAGACCATGGACGTCAGCGAGGCCCGCCTGGTCGTCACCCTGTGGCTGGCCTTCATCGCGTACGCGGCCCTGATCGTGATCGGCTTCATGGTGACCACCAGCGCGACGTTCGTGTGAGACCGGAGGGGCCATGGAAGCCTGACCCGCGTCTGCAGGTCCGATCCTCCGAGGCGCCGGCGAAACCGCGAAGAGCGTCATGCCGTGTCCGTGGAGAGCTTCGTGCAACGGGCTCCATCTAGGCCGACCGCTTCGACCTCCAGGGTCTCGTGGCTTTGGCCACCAGACAGCTCATGGATCCACGGGCCAGGGGTTGAACCTCCGAACCGGAGAAGATTCATGTATCTGTGCATGCATACACAGCAGCATGACGAAGACGATATCGCTGTCCGAGGAGGCCTATGGCCTCCTCAGGGGCCTCAAACGGGAGGGGGAGAGCTTCTCCGAGGTGACCTTGCGGATCGCCAAGCGTGCCCGGCAAGAACAGGTGCTCGAGCTGGCCGGTGCGTGGAACCTCTCGGACGAGGCGGCAGCATCGCTGAAGCAGACGGTCTACTGCACCCGCGACGAAAGCCGCGGTCCGCCGCCGGAGGTCCCCCCGTGATCGTCCTGGACACCGACGTCCTCATCGATCACCTCCGGGGCGAACATGACGCTGTGGCTTTCTTGGAGGAGCGCGTCCGGTCGGGGGAGACCCTGGCGGCCACCACGGTCAACGCGGCCGAGCTCTACCGGGGGGCAGAAGGCTCCCAGGACCGGCGGGAAGCCCTCTTCTCCCTCTCTGAGCTCCTAGAAAGCATCGAGCTCCTGGACCTCGATCGGGAGGCGGCCCTACGCTACGGGCAGCTGATGGCCGAGCTCGACGCAGCAGGACAGCCGCTGTCCGGGATGGATGGTCTGATCGCGGCGATCGCGCTGGAGCATGGAGCCCAGCTTGCCACCCGGAACGCCCGGGATTTCGACCGGGTCCGTGGCCTGCGGCTCGTGACACCGTAGGATCCGACCCCACCTCACCTCATCCCCAGCCAGCGCGCAGAAGCGCTTGCCGGCCGGGTCGGGTCAGCGGG
>CAZBKU010000447.1:0-1632 GCA_964492585.1 uncultured Thermoplasmatales archaeon
GTGGCCAGGTCGTCCAGGGCCAGGTCCCGGCTGCCGGCGGTCCTGGCCAGGCGTGGCTGGGGGCTTTGGCGGTGGGAGGTTCGATGGTCATCATCGGCCTGGCCGGCGTGGCCGCGATCCGCAAGGGCTGGCTCGGGGTGAAAGCTCCCCTGGCGTGCTGGCGCGAGCACCGTCACGAGACCTACATGGCCAAGGGCAAGCGCGCGGCCGACGAGGAGGACTGGACGGCCGCCGCGCAGGCCTACGGTCAAGCGGTCCAGGCCGACCGGGAGGCCGCGGTGGCGTGGTTCCTGTGGGGTCTTGCCCTAGTGGAGGATGGCCGGTTCGAGGCGTGCCTGGAGATCCTGCCCGGGGCGGCCAACGCCCCCGGCATGGACCCGTGGGACCTGCTCTACCTGAGGGCCACGGCGGCCTGGGGGGCCGGCAAGGACGCCATGGCCGCCTCGACCCTGGAGAAGATGATCGACCAGGATCCCGCCATGACGCAGCGGATCGTGGACCGGCTGGGCATCGACCTCGACGGGTTGGCCCCCGGCTTGGGCGATCGCCTGGACCGCGCGTTGGCCTGGCGGATAGGATCCCCTGACCTCCCGGGAGGTGACCTGGATGGTTACGTCTGACCCGCCCGGCGGCGCGCCGTCCGAGCCAGGACCGGGACCTGGCCCGAACAAGGGCGCCGATGGGGACGGGGAGGACGCAGACGACGGCGACGAGGCCGGGGCCAACGAGGCCAGCCAACAGAGGACGACCGAGTCAGAGGCCCAAGGATCGATGCCTGGGCAGACCACGTCCCCACGGTCGCCAAGCCCCCGGCGACGCTCACGCAGCCAGGGCCAGGGCGACCCCCCGGAGGAGGACGGCGACCCCGCCGGTCACGAGGCCGAGGCTCGACGCCAGAGGCTCGGGGACAGGGTCGTGGAGGTGTTCAAGGATGCCGCGCTCGAAAGCGAGAAGCGACGCACGCTGTGTGCTGCGTTGCGGTTGTGGCCGGGCTTGAACATCACAACCTTGGGCGAGATCCTCGGGACCTCGGCGACCAACGCCGCCTACCACGTCAACCACCTGAAGGTCCGGGGGGTGGTCGCGTGTCGAACACAGAGCGGACGCAACGAGGTGCTGTGCTTCTGCAAGGAGGACGCCGACCTGTGGGAGGACCCCCGGACGCAGCCCCTGTTCCACGGGGGGACCCTTCTCCGGGTGGCCATCTACGTGGTCGATCACCCTCGGGCCGAGCGATGGGAGATCGCTGAGGCTCTGGACAAGGAGCCGAGCACGATCCACTCGCACCTCAAGACCCTGCTCAAGCATGAGCTGGTCCATCGGGATCCCTCGGGTCGTTCCTACATCTACGTGGCCTCCGACCGGTTGGTCGAGTGGGTCGAAGCCGTCGGCCGCAGGCACCGGGAGCGGGAGGAGGGGGACGCCTTGGAGCTCCTCGACGACTACCTGCACGCTGGGGGATGGGACCGGGAGGGCGATCAGGCGGGGGAGGCCGACGAGGATGATGGGTAGGTGGGTCGGCCGTGGTCGGGGCACGAGCAACGATCACGGAGCTGTTGGTTGGGCCCAGCAGGACGCTCTAGCAGATCCCTCTGGCGGGAGCGGGGGGTTGGCGTCGATGGGGGCCTTGGC
>CAZBKU010000448.1:0-897 GCA_964492585.1 uncultured Thermoplasmatales archaeon
CTCCGAAGCTGCGAAGAAGATCGGTATCTCCCGCCAAGGTGCATCCAAAGCGCTGAACCGGTTCAGCCGACTTGACCTCATCAAGAGAGTCCGGGAGGGCCGGCGCGTGTTCTATGAAGCTACGGGGGAAGGACCGTCTCTCATACCTTGCCTGAAGATCTGTCGTCCCGGTTACGCGAGGTTCCAGCTATGGATCGACCTTGGCTCGTTGTAGCGGTGTTCATCGCACCGCTCCTGTTCTCTCCAGGCCCAGCTGGCGCCGTTGTACCTCAGGGGCTCGACGTTGCCGGCATCGCCGCCGACCCCGGGGAGCCGATCATCATCCGATCGCCAGGGCCGGTCCGGGTCACAGGCGACCTGTCGACGCAGGCGACCTCCGAACCTGGCGCTCCTGGTCCCGACATCGTGATCCAGGCCGAGGGTCCGATCCACGTGACGGCCGGCGTCCGGCTTGTCGCAGGCGACGGTGCCGACGGGCAATCAGCCTCCAGTGTCCGATGGGCTGAGGGGGGCCCAGGGGGCGATGGGGGTAGCATCATCCTAGACACCGAGAATCTCCACGCGACCGGCGCTCTCCTGCGGGCGGGCGACGGTGGCCACGGGGGCCCGGCCGCGGCCACAGGCACGCTGGATGCAACGGCTCGCGGTGGTGATGGTGGCACCGGTGGTCGGGTCACTATCCCCGACAACGTGGTCGGATGGATCCGGTCCGAGCCCGGCGACGGCGGCCAAGGGGGCGATGCGACGGCGGCAGGGGGGGCCGCAGAGGGACAGGGAAGGCCCTGCGATGGGACCAACGGTGCCGACGCCGAACAGCGTGAACCCAACAGGACCGCTGGGGATGGCGCCCCGGCCAGGACCGAGGGCGGCGACGGTCGATGCGGGCTCCCCGACGCG
>CAZBKU010000448.1:907-1624 GCA_964492585.1 uncultured Thermoplasmatales archaeon
GAAAGGCGGCCGGGGCGGCCACGCTGAGGCCTACGGCGGTGCCGGCGGCCCCTCGCTCGGCGCGACCGGCGGCGACGGCGGGAACGCCACGGCGATCGGGGGTCTCGGAGGGCAAGGCATGGACGCCTGCTTCGATTCCGCGGAGGAAGCTATGGGAAGCGGCTTCAGGCAGGCGGGCCACGGCGGGCCGGGGGGCTACGCCAGGGCGATCGGCGGCGACGGGGGTCCAGGTGCCATCGGGGGACGAGGCGGCGATGCCTACGGGGAAACCCGAGGGGGGGACGGTGGCAACGCAACCCCACCCATCTTGCTAGGCGATGGTGGCCCAAATTTCGAGGCGACCTGGGTGGACCGGGCGCTCGTCGCCGGAGGTCGCGGGGGGCCCGGCGTGGACGGAGGCGGCGGCGGAGAGGCCACCGGTAGCCACGAGTCCGGGTCAGGTGGTTCGCCATGCGGTCACTGGGAGGATCTGGCCGCCAAGGGTATCTCAGCATCGGTGGCCGCTCCCCTGCTAGGGCTGTTGGTAGCTGCATGGAGCCACCGTCAACGCGGGGTTCACGAACCTTGACGGTCCCGCAACCGACGGTTGACGAACGTACATGGCCGCCAGACGGGTCCTCCACGCATGGGCTGTTCCCAGACCTCGTTGGTTCTATCTGCTTTGCTCCTAGTCAGCTTGACCCCGCACATGGGCGTTGCCCAGGGAGGATCAGACAC
>CAZBKU010000449.1:0-1624 GCA_964492585.1 uncultured Thermoplasmatales archaeon
ATCCACGGCGCTGCCTGTCCCGTGAGGTTGAGGCCGGCGCTGGTGCTTCGGGTACCGGCGTTCTGGATCGATACCTCCAGCGGGACCTCGTCCCCGGGTTCGCCGTGGTGGCGCAGGGGTTCGCTGGGGGCGAAGAGGGACACGAAGCCGGGGTTCTCCCGGACCGTCAGCGAGAAGGCCTGGCCGAAGGGGCCACCCGGTTGCGGCAACCGGAGCTCCGACCCGGTCGAGGGAACCTCGATGCGGACCTCGTACGTCCCGCTCGTTGGGGCGTCGAACGGGCCCAGGGTGCCCTTGAACCGGGCCGGGGACGTGTCGGTCCCGTTGCCTCGGTGGTGGGCCAGCTCGACGGTCTGCTCGGTCCCGTCGGCGGCGGTCCAGACCGCACGAACGTCGAGGTCCTGGCCGGCGCCCCAGATCCTGACAGGCAGCGGGAGGGGTTCGCCCGTGTAGACCTCCAGCGGCGCGTCGTGGATGGCCTGGATACCCTCCCCAAGGCCGTCCTGGCCGCTGACAGTGACGGCCACCGCCGTCGAGGCCACGGTGCGACCGGTCGCCGCCTCCGTCGCCCGGATAAGGACGACCGTGTCGCCGCCGGTGACCCCGGTCGTGGGGACCTCGAGGGTGAAGGTCCCATCCTCCGAGGCCGGCCCGGAGGCCCACAGGCCCAGCCCGGCGCGCGCTTCGAGCGTTAGCCCCGAACCGGTGCTGTTCACCACTCGGCCGTCGACGGCCAGGGGGTTGCCGGCGTCGATGGCCTGCCCAGGCGTGGGCGCTGTGATCTCCAGACCGACCCCGGCCTGTCGATCGGTGCCGGCGACCTGATGGTGGCCGGTCTGGCGCAACCATTCCCCGGTCTCGAGGTTGAGCCGGTGGACGCCCCCGGCGGTCCCGACGTACAGGAGGCCGCCGTGCCGGGCCAGGCACTGGACGACCAGTGGGGTCTCGGTGCGGAGTGTCGTGTCGATGGTTGGCGTTCCGATGGTCCCATTGGGACCCAGGGGGACCTGGACGAGCGCCCCTCGCCTGCCGCCGGCCCAGACGGTGTCGTCGTCGACCAAGACACGCCTGACGACGATGTCCTCGAAGACCCCGTCGAGGGTGGGGATATCCTGAACCTCGAGAGTCTCAGGGTCGAGGATCTGGAGCCCGTTGAGCGCGGTCCCGAGCCAGATCCGGTCGCCGTCGGGCACGATGTCGAGCACGGCGTCCCTGCCGTCCTCGGGGTAGACGTGCTGGATCTCGTGGGTTTGGGCGTCCATCACGCTGAGGTTGCCACCGTTGGCGATCAGCACGTGGTCACCGTGGACGGCCACCCGCCGGACCTGGTCGGAGGCCAGGCCGTCGCTGGTGTTGAACATCTCGAACGCGTCGGTTCCGGCGTCGTACATGCCAAGGCCGCGGGTGTCCGAGGCGATCCACGTGGTGCCCGCACCGACGGCGACGTCCTTGATGCGGTCGGCCTTCAGGGGCACGTCCTTGGGTTCGTACCCGTCTGTCCGGTAGTAGCTCCAGTCGCCGGTGGATCGGTCGAGGAGTGAGACGCCCTTGTGCGTGCCGAACCAGATCTTCGTGTCGGTCGGCGCCACGGCGGCGACGGTGGCGTCGCTCATGTTGTGCTCTC
>CAZBKU010000450.1:0-1617 GCA_964492585.1 uncultured Thermoplasmatales archaeon
GGAGGAGTTCCGGGCGTACCAAACAGAGGCGGCGATGGCCCGCTTCTACGGCGGCATCCACTTCCGCCATGACAACGACCAGGGCGTCGAGATCGGCATCGAGATAGGGCACCTACTGCACGCACGAGCCCTCGAGGATGGCGCCGACGCGGACATGAACGAGGAAACATCCCCATAGGGGGCAGCCATGAAGCCGGGTGGGCCCTGGCCGTTGCTCAACTCCCCGTCCGTGGCAGCCCTGCTGCTGGCGGTCCTCGCAGTCGGTGCAGTGCCCGCTGGGGGCTTTGCCCCCAGCGCTACGAGCGGTGAGCAGGACCCCCTTCGAGATTTGGACTGGTCGGCCGCGCCCAAGCCCGCGGGGGAGCCCGTAACGGTGGTTGGGGGGTCACCTACGTGGCTGGTCGCCGTATCCGAGGCCGGGACACCGTACCGAAGCACCGACAGCGGTCAGCACTGGCAAGCCATCGATGAGCTTCCCTCGCTATCCAAGGCGCGGGTCGAGGCCGACCCTAGCGACGCTCAGATCGGGTACGTCGCTGCCGTGGACGGGGTCTGGCGCACCCTGGATGCAGGTCAGTCGTGGGAGCAGGTGCTCGCCGTGGAGCGCGCAGCCCGCATCGACGTGGGCACCACGGGCATGGTCCTGGTGGGGGCCCGATACGAGGACGCGTCCAACCACGTGCTCTTCTCCTCAGACCGCGGTGAGAGCTGGGAGGACCTTGGAGCCCCCCTTCCCGACGACGAGCCCCTGTGCGGTGTCGCGTTCGGGCGGTCCTCCCAGGAGGTGATGACCATGACGGATCAGGCCTCCTGGTACAGCCATGACGGAGGCGACTCCTGGACCGAGACCCAGGGGGCCGGGTTGGACTTCGCGATCCCGGATAACGGCGTCGTCTGGCGCAACGAGATGACCTACCTGGAGCGGACGATCGACGGCGGAGCCACGTGGGAACGAATCCACCCCCCAGCCATCGGGGCTCCCATCGGGCCCCGCCCAGGAGGGGGCATCTTCCTGGCCAGCACGGACGGGGTGCTCGCGACAAGCGACGGGACGTCATGGGAGAACCTGGGCTACCCGCAGGTCTCCCTTGGTGTGAACAGCCTCCAGGGGGATCCAGCCGACCCAGACGCGGTTCTGCTGGCAGACGATAAGATAGGCATCTCACGGTTGGCTCCCGGGGACGACGGTGAACCGCTCCTGAAGGGACGCACGAACGGCCTCGCGCCAGCACCGTTGCTCGATGTCCGAGGTGCTACCGAGAGCCCGTTGGCCGTGGCCATAGGTCCCCACGGCGTGTGGGCGCGGGAAGAGCCCGCTGGCGCTTGGGCGCATACAGGCGCCGGGTTGGCTTCCGAGTCCCTGGATGCGCTGGCAGTGTCACAAGACGGGTCCACGGCGTACGTGGGCGGGCAGGATGCGACGCAGGCACCGGTCGTCGAGATCAGCCTCGATGGGGGCCACCGCTTCTTTGCTCAGCACTTCACGCTGGCCGACCCCGGCACCGTGGCCGGGATCGCGGTCGATCCCGAGGACCCGATGAGGGCGGCTATCGCACTGACGACCGAGGGGCCTTTCGACGAGATCCAGATCACAGAGGACGGCGGTACGTCGTGGTC
>CAZBKU010000451.1:0-1611 GCA_964492585.1 uncultured Thermoplasmatales archaeon
GCGCTGCCTCATCTCGGACGTCCCCCTGGGCGTCTTCCTCTCGGGGGGCGTGGACTCCTCCACCATCACGGCCCTGGCCCAAGCCCGCAGCCGGGACCCCGTTCGGACCTTCACCATCGGGTTCTGGGAGGAGGGCTACGACGAGGCCGAGCACGCCCGAGCCGTGGCTGAGCATCTCGGCACGGATCACACCGAACGCTACGTCGAACCCGAGGATGCCCTGGCGGTCATCCCCGAGCTTCCCCGGATCTACGACGAGCCCTTCGCGGACTCCTCCCAGATCCCCACGCACCTCGTCTCTAAGATGGCCCGGCAAGAGGTCACCGTGGCCTTGTCCGGTGACGGCGGCGACGAGCTCTTCGCGGGCTACCAACGTCACTTCCTCGAGCAGCGCCTCTTCCGTCACGCCGATCTCGTGCCGGGGACCCTGCGCCGGGGCGTCTCGCGCCTCCTGCAGGCACCCTCCCCGGCCGGCTGGGACCGCCTGGCGCAACTTGCAGGACCGATGCTCCCGGGCTTCGCCAACCCAGGTACCTTCGGCAACCAAGTGCACAAGGGCGCCGAGCTCCTCCGCCAGGACGGCCCGGAGGAACGGTTCGACGCCCTGACCACGCACTGGCACGACCCCAAGGCCCTGGTCGGCACCGACGCCCCCGAGCTCCGGTCGCTCCAGGAACCCGCCCGGGTCCCCACGGTCACCGAGCAGATGATGTACCTCGACACGACCACCTACCTGCAAGGGGACATCCTGACCCTGGTCGTACGCGCCAGCATGGCCACGAGCCTCGAGACCCGGGCACCGCGGCTCGACCACGACGTCGTCGAGCTCGCCTGGCGCCTACCCCTCTCCCTCAAGGTCCGCGACGGCCAAGGCAAGTGGGCCCTTCGCCAGGTGCTCTACAGGCACGTCCCACGCGAGCTCGTCGACCGGCCCAAGACCGGGTTCGCCGTCCCCATCGACCGATGGCTGCGGGACGAGCTCCATGACTGGGCCCGAGACCTGCTCGACCCTGGCAGGCTCTCGAAGCAAGACCTCCTGGATCCATCGCCCATCCAGAAAGCCTGGGACCAGCACCAGGCCGGACGCCGCAACCATCACCACAGGCTCTGGACCGTGCTCATGCTCCAGAGCTGGCTGGACACCTACCACCCCGAGCTGGCCGGCTAGCGGCAGGTCGGCGTTCCGACACGTTCACGACCCCACCGCGTATCATCCCGACCGCCAGCTGGAGGCGCCTCATGGCCATCATCGACAAGAAAGGACGGCTCTTCGGGAAGATCAACGTCATCGACGCAGTGGTCCTCGTGCTCATCGGCATCTTCGTCGTCGCCGGCCTGGGCTACCTGGTCGACACGAGCCAACCCGTCACCGTGCATGCCCAGGTCACGGCCACCGACGTGCCCACCGAGGCCGCATCCGCGCTCGAGGCCGGGGGCTCCCTCGCCGACGGCCGGATCCAGGTGACCGACGCCTACACCGTCCCCCAGGGGGAGGGTAGGCATACCGTGTACGCCAAGCTCGAGATCCGTGCCGAACAGGAGGACGGCGCGCCACTCGTCGTCCACGAAGGCGTCTAGCAAGGCTCCGGGCGCCAGCTCCGGCTAGAGCGG
>CAZBKU010000452.1:0-1593 GCA_964492585.1 uncultured Thermoplasmatales archaeon
GTCCAAGGCCTGATCGATCAGACCACGGACGGTGGCCACGGAGGTAGCAATCTCGCCCTCCAGGTCGTCGTTGGGGTCGGTCGGGTCTCCCAGCCCCTCACGCAGGATCTCGATGTAGTTGGCGCTCAGGGTCACGATCACGTTGTCCCCGAGGAAGGGGAACGTGTTCGTCGAGACGAAGTTGAACTGGTAGGACGGTTCAGCCAGGTACATGGCCTGGATCAGGCCCGTGTGTTGGCCGTAGCCTGCCCGCTTCATCTCCTGGGGCAGTTGCCCGTCCAGCCCGGTGCCGGTGTAGCTGCAACCCCCGTCCTCGTCGATGGTGACGTCACCGGTGTTCGTGTCGACGTCGACCCACATGTCCCAGAACAGCGGGTAGCGCTGATCCGTGCTGTCCAGCAAGCTGTCGGTGCCCGGGAAGCCGTACCCGCCACCGTCGTTGAGATCGTTGGTCATGCCCATCTCACCGAAGTGGAAGTACTGCCAGGCGTCCCCACGGTTGTAGGCATCCTGCTGCTGGTCCAGCGTCAGGTCGTTGTACGGCCCGATGAAGATGACATCCGTGTTCACGTCCTTGGTGGTCCGGCTGTCGAGGTAGGGGACCCACGGGTCGGCGACGTCCTCGCCGCCACCGGAGGCACCGCGCAGGATCTCGCAGTCGCTGAGCACGGTCCCCTCGGCGGCCTCGCGGACGAGGTCCTCGACGACGTTGCCGTCGCTGTCGACGAAGGTATCGCTGAGGGACACCTGGCTCGTGTCACCGGGTGCGTTGGGCTCCAGGGCGCGGTCCTTCCACGTGTAGTACGTGGCGTTCACCGCTGTGGAGATGCCGTCGTTGGCCGTGTCGAACGTATCGTTGACAGCATCGGTCACGGCCGGCGGTAGGCCCGGAAGCATGTCCAAGACCCCCTCCGCGGTCTCCAGGGGTGCCTCGGTGGCTTGATCGACAGCGGCGTTGGCCGCCTCGTCGGTGTGTCCGAAGGAGTTCACGCCGGCCGCGGTGGACGGCGTGGTGTACACATCGAGGTCGTGGGCCATGTAGGGTGCATCGGCCAGGGACTCGGGGCCGGTGCTGAAGAGGAACCCGGGCTCCTGGTCGCCGCTGCACCCGCTCTGCGTCGGTGCGGCGACCCAGTGGAAGACGTCGTACCCGGTCGTGCTGTGCTCCTGGACGAGGAACTGGTTGACCAGGTGGCCGCCGACGGCGCTGGAGAGGAACTCCGAGTACCAGGCCGGCGTCTCGCTCCCGCACATGTAGGCACGGGCCGCACACCAGTCGCTGTAGTCGCTGCTGGACAGCGGAGGCTGGCCTTCCTCAGGGTCCTCCTGGGGACCGATCCACTTGAACTCGATGTCGCACACGGCCTCCAGGGTCCCCTTGTTGCCCTCGGCCGGGAAGAACCCGCAGACCTTGGCGATCGCTTCCTCCGGCAGGCCGTTCTCGGCGCCGGCAGCGCCGTTGTCGGGCCGAAAATCGGCCTTCTCGCCCTCCAGGGCGGCTCCCCCTTCCGAGAGTCGTCCTGAGAGCCGATTTTGCCCCTGTAGAGCCGGGTCTAATCGACCTATCCCAGCCGCCCTTGTCCGCCGCACCAG
>CAZBKU010000453.1:0-1585 GCA_964492585.1 uncultured Thermoplasmatales archaeon
TGGGGTTCAAGGTCGCGCTCATCAGCGGCGGGTTCACCTTCTTCACCGACCGGCTCCAGACCCAGCTGGGCCTGGACCACGCCTACGCCAACCGGCTGGTCGTCCAGGACGGCGAGCTGACCGGCGAGGTCGAGGGCGAGATCATCGACTCGGCCCGGAAGGGTGAGCTGGTCGAGGAGCTAGCCAAGATGGAGGGCATCCCCATGGACGAGGTCGTGGCCATCGGCGACGGGGCCAACGACCAGATCATGCTGAAGAACGCGGGCCTGGGCATCGCGTTCAACGCCAAGGAGGTCCTCCGCAAGGCCGCCGACGGGCAGATCACCAAGGAGAACATCGCAGGGTTGCTCTACTGCCTGGGTGCCAGCGACCTGGAGCTCGACAAGTTCCGGGCCCAGTACGAGCCCCAGCGTGAGGACGAGGGCGAGTAGCTGGCAAGGAGGGAGGCTCTCTCGACGGGGACGGCTGCCAGCCACTTTCGCTCGGGGTCCGGTGCCCGGCGGAGCCAACCGATCTCCTGATCGATCACCTCAAGGACGTAGTCAGCGGCTCGAAGCTGGCGGCGGCAGTCGAGGTCAACCTGCCGGTCGTGGACCTCGATGATCAGCTTCGGCCGGTGCTCCCCGAGGACCCGGGTGGCCCCCCGGAGGGCCGAGGCTTCGGCTCCTTCGATGTCCATCTTGATCAAGTCAGGCGCAGGGTACCCCTCGTCGTAGATGAGGCCGTCGAGGCTGACCCGACCGTCGATGCCGTGGGTCTCCCGACGAAGGCCTCGAGGACCTCCATGCGGTCGCCAGCCACGCCGTTGGCCACCAGGGTCTCCCCGAGGACCTCGAGACGTTCGGGGTCGCCATCGATGGCGATCACCTGGGCACCCTGGCTCAGCCGCTTGCAGGCTAAGGTGTAGTAACCGAAGGCAGCACCGATGTCGTAGCAGGTGTCCCCCGGTCCTACGAGCTGCTCCACGGTCTCCTGGATCTCGGTCTCGAGCCACCCGAGCTGGATCCAGAGATCCTGCGAAGGGTTCAGCCACATCCTGGAGCCCTTGGCTGGACCGCGGTGGATGGGCCGGTAGGCAGACCGATCAGGGACCAGGAGATCCTTGATCGGCTTGACCATGCGGAGTAGGTTCATCAGATGCCATGGAGACCCCTCCAGGTGCTACCACTACCGGAACCTCACCTCTACCCCAGGGGCCCCTTGACCCCTCCCTGTCCCGCTGCCAGGCACAGACCGCAGCCTTACGTACGGACCAGCCGTGCCGGCATGGCCAGACCTCTCCCGGCCGGCACCTAAGCCATGGACCGTCCGGTCGCACGGATCTGGAATCTGTACTCGCGGGAGGCTTCGGGACGCCTGCAGCCTCCCGACGGCACGGTCCCTTGATGCGCTGACGTCGAGGGATGCTTGCAACCCGAGAGCGGCCGAACCGTCAGGTTCGTTCACAAGGGCTCTGCGGCGGCCGGCAGGCACCGATGGCCTACAAGGACGCGCGCGTGAACCTCGATGGTCGTGCCCGCCGGCCGGCGGGCACCCGGGCCATGGAGCGCTTCAGGGCCCGGTCTCTTGATCCGTGAACGTCGAG
>CAZBKU010000454.1:0-1576 GCA_964492585.1 uncultured Thermoplasmatales archaeon
CTGGGACGCGTCGGGCGGTCGCCTGGCAGCGATCTCTCCGGCCAGACCCGTTGACCCGGCAGGTCGGCCGCCGGGCACCGTTCCCGGTGCCGGGAACCGGGCGTATGCCTTAGGCCCATAGCCACCTAGCCTGACCATGGCACGTCGATCCGACCACGGCGATCTCCAGGCGATCCTCTCCCCAGACGCCATAGCGGTCATCGGTGCCTCCCGGGAACCCGGGAGCATCGGCCACCACGTCTTCCAGAACCTTCTGGCCTCTCGGTTCGAGGGTCCGGTTTACCCCGTGAACCCGAAGGCCCGGTCGGTCTGTGGGGTCCGAGCCTACCCGGGCATCGGTCAGGTCCCCGAGGCGGTGGACCTGGCAGTCATCGTCGTACCCGCCCAGGTGGTCCCCGAGGTCGCCGAGGCCTGCGGGCAGGCCGGCGTCGAGGGACTGGTCGTGATCTCGGCCGGGTTCCGCGAGATCGGGGCAGAGGGTGCCAAGCGGGAGGCCAATCTAGCCGAGATCTGCCAGCGCTACGGCATGCGCGTGGTCGGCCCCAACTGCATGGGCGTGCTCAACCCGGACACCAGCGTCCGCATGAACGCCACGTTCTCCACCGCCAAGCCCAAGGCTGGCGACCTGGCGTTCGTGTCCCAAAGCGGGGCTCTGGGTCTGGCGATCCTCGATATGGCCGATGAGCTCTCCCTGGGCCTATCCTACTTCGTCAGCCTAGGCAACCGCATGGATGTCTCCAGCAACGATCTGTTGAATGTCTGGGCGGACGACGATGCCGTCGGGGCCGTGCTCCTGTACCTGGAGCACTTCGGCAACCCTCGGAACTTCATCGAGGTCGCCCGGCGGACCACAGCCAACAAGCCGGTGCTGGCCGTGAAGAGCGGCCGTTCCAAGGCAGGTGCCCGTGCCGCCCGGTCCCACACCGGCGCCCTGGCCCAACCGGACGTCTACGCGGGGGCCCTGCTCAAGCAGTGCGGGATCATCCGGGTCGACACCATCGAGGAGATGTTCGGCCACGCCCGCGTCTTCGCTCGGGCACCTGTCCCGAACGGCGACCGGTTGGCCATCCTCACGAACAGCGGTGGACCAGGTATCATGGCCGTCGACACCCTGGAGGCCGCCGGGCTGCAGCTGGCCGAGCTGACCGAGGCGACCCGGGAGCGCCTGGCCAAGCTCACCGTGGCCGAGGCTAGCCTCACGAACCCGGTGGATCTCACCGCTGGCGGCAACCCCGAGGTCTACGCCGGAGCGCTCGAGGCTCTGATCGACGACCCGACCGTCGATGCGCTCCTGGTCATCTACACCCCGCCTACCTACATCGAGGATCAGGCCGTGGTCGACGCGCTCTTGGCTCCAGACACCCATGGCAAGCCCCTGATCGCCTGCGTCATGGGCCGGGGCCAGAGCGACACCGCGTTCCACCGGCTCACCGAGGCCGGGTTACCCACGTTCACGTTCCCCGAGGCTGCCACCAGGGCTCTGGGTGCATACGTGCGCTGGTCCAGCCAGCGGGACCGGGTCCGTGGGCAGATCCCGGTCCTCGAGGATGTCGACCGGGAAGCGGCCCACGCGGTC
>CAZBKU010000455.1:0-1562 GCA_964492585.1 uncultured Thermoplasmatales archaeon
CATCTTCTCCCAACAGCTCGTCCCACCCTTGACCTGCACCCAGTTGGCCTTCAGCGACGACGGCGGCGACAGCTGGACCGTCATCCCGGCCGCCTGTGGTGTCCCCCACAACGACAAGCAGAACCTCGGCACCGCCCCCAGCACGCTTCCCGCCCCCGCCTACGAGGGACGGGCCCTCTTCCTGTGCTCGAGCCAGGGACCCGTGGTGACCTGCCAAACCAGCGTGGACGGCGGCGCGAGCTTCCCGATCAGCCGATCCGTCTTCGAGACGACGCAACCTTGCAGCCTCTTCAACAGCCCAGCCACCACGGGCCCGAACGGGACCGTCTACACGGCCACCGCCACCTGCGACGGTCAGATCCTGCTCGGGGCGACCCAGGATACCGGGCAAACCTGGACGACGCACACCGTCGCCGAGGACGTCACAACCACGAACTTCAGCCCCGTCCCGGTCGCCGTGGACAGGGCCGGCACCGTGTACGTTGCCTGGATCGGCGAGAAGGGCCACCTCTACTATGCCGCATCGACGGACCAGGGACGAGACTGGACGCAGCCTCGCCAGGTCGAACCCAAGAACCTGTCCTCGACGGCGCTCCCGACGATGACAGCGGGGTCCCAGGGACGGATCTCGATCGGCTACCTCGGAGCCCTGAGCGGAACCCAGGCCTTCCCCGACGAGGTGGACGAGGACGCCGGGTGGCACCTGTACGCCACGACGATCCACGACGCCCCGACCGCAGACTCAAAGCGGTTCACCGACCGGGCGACCGCCCGGGATGCGCCCGTCCACGAGGGGCCCTGCAGCTTCGAGGGCGGCCGATGCGGGGAGACGAGAGACTACATCGACGTCGACCACGACGCCAAGGGCCGGATCTACGTCACAGGCGTGAGCGCTGACGGGCAGGGCCTCGTTGGTGTCCAAACCGAGGGGCCTGCGTTGCTCACGGTATCATCCGACACCCACCCCGAAGGCTGAAGCTGCCAGGGGTAGCATCCCGGCTCCGACCCCGATCTAACCCCAGTACGCCTGTCATCGACCGACACGACTCTCCTATCCCTCTTGCCCATTCCATCCCCCACCTGTGCCCCGCATATCCTGAAGACCCCACCGTGCGAATCTAGCCCGCATGGGTGCACGACCCACCGAGGACCACCAGCCCAACCCCGACGAGCAACGCCCCCGATCAGCCTGCCCGGCGTGCGAGCTGCTGCCCCCGCCCGGCCCCGACCTCTGGAGCTACTGTCCGATCTGCCGGCTGATCTGTCCGCCCGCCGATGACGCGTTCGCTCCGTCCCGCCTCGCGGGGGTGGTCCCGTGAGGATGGACCGCGTCGAGGCCTGGGCTGAGAACTTGCCTGGGGCCCGGGCGATGACCTGCATGCACTGCGGCCGGCCGACGATCGAGATGAGCGGGTACGGACAGACGCGGTGCTCGCGGTGTGGGACGAAGGAGGTAACAGCGTCCTAATACCGGCAAGCCGCCAGTCGGCTTCCTACAAGAGCTCCACGATAATAACTACTATCCGCGCGGCGACCAAGCTCGTTTACCTGAAGCCTCCTAC
>CAZBKU010000456.1:0-1561 GCA_964492585.1 uncultured Thermoplasmatales archaeon
CCTCTCGGGGCGAGCTCGATCCCGTGGAACCGTCGACATGAGCCGTCGTGGACCCGGTTGCAACGCTCGGGGGACCTCTACCTACCGCGCGAGCCTTCCGTGCCGGCAGCCAGCTCAGGTCCCGAGGAGCCCGGTGACCGCCGGGGCGACGCTGGGGAACGCGACCGTCAACGTGCAAGGGACACGCTATGGCCGACGATGAGGTCTCCCGGACGACGATCTCGATGAGCCCCGAGACACGGGATCGGCTCAAGGCCCTTGGCCGGAAGGGCGAGACCTACGACGAGCTGTTGAACCGGTTGATCGACGATTACATCGGGATCAGGGACGACCGGCGGCCCGGCCACGTCGGCACCTCCCGCGCGGAAGGAGAGGTCGACTTCGAGGAGGTTTGAGGGCACCCCGATCAGCTCACCCGTCACGACAGCAACCTATCCACGGTAGCGGCACCATGAGCAGCCGAGGTGGTGGACCTGCACGGCAGACCCTCACGCAGAGACCAGGGCTTCAGCCCTCTAACTATCGAACTAGTGAGAAAATATATGTTGGTCGAGTGGGTCTACGGCCTACAGGCGCCCGGGGCGCCTATCGCGGTTGTGGACGTGGCAGTCCGCCGATGACGCATGGAAACAGGAGGAGAAGGGCGATCCCAGCGTCCCGGGTGCCCACCCTCCCGCTTAGGTCGACGCCCCTCCGCTGGAGATCCGCCCAGCCCCAGAGCCCACGCCGGAAGGACCCCCGCAGAGCTGGCGCTGGTTGCACACCATAGCCCAGGGACGCGGAAGAGGGGATGGGATGCGTGCGCCCCTGGAGATGGATGGGTTGGGGCAGAAGGTGCCTGTGGGCTCCCCCCGCCCCGCGTTGTCACCCTCTTGACGCTTTGAACACTTTCGGTTCGTCCCTAGCGCTGAGGGAAATCCAACCACGTGTCCAGGTTGGCCGGTCCATCGGCGGCTTATGACACGGTGACCCGTTGGGATCCTGTGAACGGCGAGCACGCCCTGAGGCTCGACCGGATCGAGGCCTCGCTCGGTGACCTCCACGAGAAAGTGGACACCCTGGTGGAGCACGAGGCCATCCATCGGACCGAGATCCGGTGGCTCCGTTGGGGGGTCCGCCTGACGCTGATCTCGGCTGCCGGTATCGGTGGTGCCGGGCTGACCGGGTTCCTTTGACGCGTCCGAAGGCCAGCGTTCAGGAAAGTGCCGTCCGAGCCGCCGACCGCCGCCTGCCCGCTCTCGCGACCAAGGATGGGCCCGCCGATCCATGGTCCTGCCGGCCCGGGTGCCCACCCGTCAGGAGCCCGACCTCGTGCGCTGCGATCAGCTGGGAAAGAAGGGTACGTGTTGTCCCCGATCCGAGTCACCGGTGGGTCCGCTGGTCACCGAGCCGTCTCGCGCTCACGCGTCCGGGAGGGTCGAGGGGTCGACCTCGCCTCCGAACTCGTCGATCCACTCGGAGAGCCGGTCGGTGGCCTCGTACGTCTTCTTGCGCCCGTCGCGCTCCTCGATGAGGAGCTTGTGCTCATCCAGCGTGTCCAGGTGGTACCGGACGGTCACGT
>CAZBKU010000457.1:0-1557 GCA_964492585.1 uncultured Thermoplasmatales archaeon
CCTTGGCCTTCCGCTACGGGCCCAGGGAGACGGTGGTCGGCGCGGTGGCCTACGGGACGATCTACGCCGCGATCCTCCACATCGACGTGGGGTTGACCACCTACGCCACCGATGCGGTCGTCCGCATCGGCTTCCTGTTCTTGTTCGCTGGCATGGCCGCGCTCTTCTCCCGGATCCTGATGCGGCAGACCGCTGACAAGCAGGACACCCGCGCCCTGGCCGACCAGCTCGAGGAGTCTCTCTCGCTCCACGAGACCACCCTGGAGGCCACCGCCGACGGCATCCTGGCCACCGATCTGGACGGTGGGATCGCCAGCTACAACCAACGGTTCCTGGACATGTGGGGGCTCTCGGAGGATCTGCTCGACGCTGGGGATCCGGATCGTGTGTTGGAGGCCACCATGGACCTTGTGGCGGATCGCGAGGGCCTCCAGGCGGCCATCGACGCCATGTACGAGGCCCCGGCAGCCGAGACCTACGACGTCCTGGCCTTGACCGACGGGCGGGTCTACGAGCGCTTCTCCCGACCCCGCCGTGTGCAGGGCGAGATCGTCGGACGGGTCTCAAGCTTCCGGGACATCACAGAGCAGGCCCACGCAGAGGGGGAGCTCCGGGAGCGTGCTGAGGAGCTTCAACAGTTCGCCTACATCGTCAGCCACGATCTCCAAGAACCGATCCGGATGATCACCAACTTCCTGCACCTTCTCGACCGTCGCCACGGCGACGAGCTCAGCGACGATGCGCGCGAGCTGATGACCTACGCCGTCGACGGAGGGACCCGTCTGGGCGACCTGATCCAGGCCCTCCTGGCCTACACCCGGGTGCACACCGACGCCGAACCCTTCGGGCCCACGGATGTGGACATCGTCCTCGACCAGACGAGGGCCAACCTGGCCCTGGCCATCGAGCAGGCCGACGCGACCGTCGAGG
Organism: uncultured Thermoplasmatales archaeon; assembly: GCA_964492585.1. Taxonomy (GTDB): domain Archaea; phylum Thermoplasmatota; class SW-10-69-26; order SW-10-69-26; family SW-10-69-26; genus CAYXGD01. The sequence goes on from CAZBKU010000457.1 coordinate 931, forward strand.
TCGGCGCGTTGCCCACGGTCCACGCGGATGCGAACCAGCTTCTGCTGCTCTTCCAGAACCTCGTCGGCAACGCGCTCAAGTTCCATCGACCAGGCACATCACCGGTGGTCCGCGTCGAGGCTGAGCAGGTCGCCGAGGGCTGGCGGTTCAGCGTCGAGGACAACGGCATCGGTCTCTCGCCGGAGCAGACCGACCGGATCTTCCAGGTCTTCCAGCGCTTGCACCGTCAGGATGGCTACGAGGGGACCGGGATCGGGCTGGCGATCTGCGAGCGCATCGTCGACCGGCACGGCGGCAAGATCTGGGTCGATGGCGAACCCGGTGTCGGCTCCACGTTCTCCTTCACCCTGCCCGACCTGCCCGAGGGCTCCAGCGACGGCCCTGCCCGGGTGCCCGAACCCCAGATCGACCACGGTCACCGGGTCCTGGCTTCTGTCGACCGTAGGCACCGGTGACCCCGCGGCGAGCTCACACGTAGAACTCGATGTCTTCGAAGGGCCGCTGGGCGCCCTGCTGGAGGACGGCGGTCCCCTTTGCGGTGAGGGTCTCCTCAAGCTCGGGCTTGCCGAACCTGCGTCGCCAGATCTCCAAGGACGCGTCGGCCACACCAAAGTGGTGGACGTAGCG
>CAZBKU010000458.1:0-1552 GCA_964492585.1 uncultured Thermoplasmatales archaeon
CCAGAAGGCCCTGCTCACCCCCAAGCTCACACCCACCGAGGCGCCCCTGCGGAACGCCACCTCGCTTCTCCCGGTGGGTGTCCAGGCAGGGTTGCACCCCGACCTCGTCGTGACGCGTGTCTCAACGCCCAAGGGGGTCGTGGCTGGCGACGACGTGCTCGTCGAGGCCCGCGTGACCAACGTCGGCCTCTCGGCCAGCCCGGCTGCCAACCTGGTCGGGTTCGCTCGGTACAGCGACGGCACCCCCAACACGCTCACCACCGAGGACAGCGAGAAGGTCCAGCGCGTGCCGGCTTTGGCCCCCGGCGCCTCAGCTACCGTGGTCCTCAAGTGGGTGCCCACCCAGAGCGGCGCCGCCACGCTCCGGGTAGCCGCCGACCTCGACCGGCACGCCCCCATCAGCGGGGCTGTCCTGCGCGACTGGGGTCGCGGGGGGATCCCCGAGCTGCTCGAGTGCACCCAGGACAGCTGCAACAACGTGGGCACGCAACGCGTCGATGTAGCCCCACCGCCCGTGGCCGACCTCAGCGTCCGGGCCGACCTGGTCACCCCGGCCCCGCTGCCTGCCGGCGAACCGGCAGAGGTCGCCATCGAGGTCTCCAACAACGGTCCGGCCACCGTCCCCGCCTTCCGGGCACGCCTCCTGGAGGACGACCCTCTGGTCGTCAACGAGCCCCTGGAGCCCGGCGAGACCTGGCGCCAGACCGTCGAGCTCGTCCCCGGCAACAGCGGCAACCTGACCCTGGTCGCCACCGCCTTCACCGAGGAGCGCCTGGTCCAGGAGGCCCGCGGCCTCCGCCCCGATGGCACGCTCAAGGAGGCCGACAACATCCAAACCGTCGTCGTCCCCGTGGTGGCCCGAGGTCTCGGCGTCGACCTGGCCCAGAGCATCAAGGCAAGCCACGTCGGCCGCAGCGGCGAACTCAGCCTGCCCGTGGGCCTTGAGAACCGGGGCAGCGACCCCCTGGTCATCAGCGTGGCCGCCAGAGCCCCCAAGGGCCTGGGCACGCTGACCGACGAGGCAGGCCAGGCCGGTGGGACCCTTTCCCTAGCCCCCGGCGCCTCGGCCACCCGCGACATCAAGGTCCTCTACGACGACCTGCCGAAGGCCGGCCAGCACAGCCTGGATGTCCAGGTCGCAAGCCAGGCCGGCGTGGAGAAGCGCCGGGTCACCGTCGAGGTGCCCGCCGTCATCGACCTCAGCGTCGACCCGGTGACCGTCGAGGCCCGCTCCGGCAAGGTCACCATCCCCGTGGTGGTCCACGGCCAGGGCAACGCCCCCACGCAGGCCCAGGTCAGCATCCAGTCCCTGGCGCTCAACCCCGCGACCAAGACCCTCCAGGTGGAGCCCGGGACCACCCGACACGTCAACCTGACCGCCTGGCTTAGCCACCCGCTCGACGGCGTGGCCGAGGGTACCATTACCGTCCGCGCCGGGGACATGGTCCGCAAGGCACCGCTCCGGATCACCCAGGCCCCCGGGCCGATACCCGCCATCCAGGGCGTCAGGCTCGAGGCCGGCAACACCCCGCAGGCGCTGGCCGACCTCTCC
>CAZBKU010000459.1:0-434 GCA_964492585.1 uncultured Thermoplasmatales archaeon
GACCAGGGGATCGTCGTCGAGCAGGCTGATCACGCCGGCCAGGAGGCGTGCCCGGAACGCGGGCACGGTGGCCGGGCCGTCGTTGGTGACCGAGATCACGGCCTCCACGGGCTCGCCCATGGCAAGCGGGGTGTCGGCCTGGATGCGGACCTGGACGCTGAGGTCGGCCACGGGCGGCGGCGTGACCTCGACGCGGGCCGTGCCGACGTTGTTGCACGCGGTCTGGGTGCATTCCTGGAGCTCGGGTACGGCGCCCTGGCCCCAGTCGCGCACGACCGCGCCGGTGATCGGTGCGTGGCGGTCCAGGTCGGCGGCCATCCGCAGGGTGGCGTTACCGGCGTTGGAGGGGCGCCACTTGAGCACGATCGTCGCCCCGGCGCCGGGTGCAAGCCCGGGGAGTTGCTTGTCGTCGACCGGCCGGATCAGGTCCACGT
>CAZBKU010000459.1:444-1546 GCA_964492585.1 uncultured Thermoplasmatales archaeon
GGCAGCACCCACCACGTCGACCGGTGGGCTCTCGGAGAGCCCACGGTTGACCACATGGGCCTCGACGAGCACGTCGTCGCCCTCGGTGATCTCTGCGGGTGTGGAGACGCGTGTGACCGCCAGGTCCGGATGCAGGCCAGCTTGGACGCCGACCGGTATCCTCGTGGTGGCGTTGCGCAGCGGGGCCTCGTCCAGCACAAGCTTGGGGGACAAGAGCGCGCTCTGGCTCACGCCAGACGGAGAGATCGGTGCCTCGACGAGGAACCGATCGTCGCTGTCGTCCTCCACGGCGCTGTCGGCGTCCAGGAGCTCGAAACTGGTCTCCCAGCCCGACGGTGCATCGGTGACCGGGTCGACCCGTGCACCCAGGGCCCCGGCGGTGGTGAACCGGAGCGGGACGGCCTTGGTGGCCGCCTCGGGGATGTCGTGCCCGGCGGTGGACCGGGCGGTGCTCATGTCGATGCCGACCGGTGCCAGGGTCATCTCGTCGATGGCGAAGGTCTGCGGGATGCCGCTCTCGGGCGTGGTGAAGACGACGACCCGGAACTTGAAGAAGCCCCCGCGGACCTCGGGGTCGCCCCAGTCCACGCAGGTCTCCGTCTCGAGCTCGGTGCCATCGGTGCACTCGGTGGCTGAGGCCAGCACCGTGTCCCAGGCGCCCTCCTCGAACTGGTCCAGCGCGAAGCCGGGGCTGGTGCCCGTGACGACGGGTTCCCCGCCGACGGTGATCCCGTCCTCGAGGTCGAACCCGCTCCAGGGTTCAGCAGCGCTGCTGCACTCTTCCGGTTCGGCGGTGTCCCCGGCCCCGCCGGTCGGCGAGCCGCCGCTGTCGCAATCGGCCGGCGGCAAGAGGCCCTCCTCGAGCACGCCCAGCGTGTTGCGCGGGGTCTGGCTGACGGCGACGGTCTGCCAGTTCGAAGCGTCCGTGTTCGAGCCGGCATCCTGGGGGCAGATGCCTTCCTGGCGTTCGTCGGCGTGGCAGACCTGGATGGTCCACCCTGAGCCGGCCAGGGTGTCGATGTCGTCCTGGGGCGTGAAGCGAGGATCGTCGGTCTGCGGGAAGGCCCAGCGGGCCTTGACGGCGACCACCGGCGGGGCCGAG
>CAZBKU010000460.1:0-1545 GCA_964492585.1 uncultured Thermoplasmatales archaeon
GACCTTGCGCTTGTTGCCGCCGGACAGCTCCCCGATCGGACGCTCGGCATACTCGTGAAGCTCGAGGACGTCGAAGAGCTCGCGGGCCCGGTCGTCCACCGTGGTCTTGTCGAGGCCGTAGAGCCGGCCGAAGTGGCGCAGGTAGCGCACCGGCGAGAAACCCGGCTCGGGCGTGATGTTCTCGCCGAAGACGACCCCGATCCGGTGGGCCACGCGCTGTCGGTGCTTGGTGACGTCGTCGCCCATGACGTGGGCTGTTCCACGGGTCGGGGGTAGGGCCCCGGCGAGCATCCGCACGGTCGTGGTCTTGCCGGCGCCGTTGAGGCCCAGGAACCCGTAGACCTCGCCGGTGTGGACGGTGAGGTCGAGGTCTTGGACGGCCTTGACGTCGCCGTAGTGCTTGGTCAGGTCCTTGGTTCGTATGACGGTGTCTACCATGTGTTCAACCTCCTGGGTACGAGGAACGCGGCCCCGGCAGCCACGGCGAGCGTGGCCCCGCCGGTGAGCATCGAGGCTGTCAGCGGGAGCTGGTGGTCCCAGGCGCGGTGGGTCGTCGTGACGGTGGCCGGGGCACCGTCGAGCGTGAGGTGGGTCTCGATCGTCGGCTGCTGGTCCAGCCGTTCCAGGCTCAGGGTCACCGGGACCTGGAGGGTGGCTTGGCCGGCCTGGTCCCCCTCCACGTGGGGTTGACCCCTGCTCGGTATGCGCTGGTCGAGTAGGTTCTCGCGCGGGAGGGTCTGCTCGGCTTGGAGGGTGAGGTTTGTGCTCGTGTACGTGAGAGTGGTCAGGCTGGTCGTGGCGTTGGGTTCGCCGATGACGCTCATGTGGAGCGTGGCCGGGGTGGACGTGCTCCATGGCCCGTGGGTCTCGAACCCGAGCTGGAGGCGGATATCGCCGACGAGTTGGTCGGCCACGGGCTCGCCGCGCTGGGGTCCGCCCCCGGGCGCCGGGTGATCCCAGGCCCACAGGAGGGCGCCGGTGGCCACCAGGCTGGCCGCCAGCAAACCACTGGCCACCGGCCGGGCCCAGGCCCTCGGATGCCAGCCGTCCATGTGCTGCCAGCCAAGCGCTATGGCTCCCAGGCCGACGCCGAGAGGTACGAGGATGACCGCCAGGCCGACAAGCGAGGACGCGTGGGCGGGGTCGAGGTAGGCTGCACCGGTAGCCACGGCGTCCAGTGCCCAGGTGAACGGGCTGGCGTGGAGGACCGCGCGGATGACGCGGAGCTCGGTCATGCTGTCGGCCCACCCGTACAACCGGCCCCGCTGGAGAGGGAGGAGGAACCAGAGGATGACGACCACGAAGGCGGTGGAGAGCGCGGCCACGCTGTCGGCCACCCGCGCGTAGCCGACCACGAGACCCACGAGCAGCGAGGCGGCCCCGATGACGCCGCCCCAGGCCACCAACGGTAACAGTTGGATGAACGCTCCCGTGGCGGCCTGGGCGGTCATCACGTAGAGCATGGGTAGCGTGGCAGCCAAGGCCAAGGCGAGAAGGAGGGTCAGGGCGAGCCCCTTGCCGAGCAGGACGTCGACCGATCGCATC
>CAZBKU010000461.1:0-1538 GCA_964492585.1 uncultured Thermoplasmatales archaeon
TCGTGATCACCACCGAGCCGCAGGCCGAGGAGATCACGCATCCCGCCGTGGTCGCGTTCACCACCCCCCACGGCTCGGTCGAGGAGGCCATGGGCTACCTCAAGGGGGTCGGCCAGGTCACCGACCTGGTCATCGGCATCGATCCCGGCGAGCGACCCGGCGTGGCCGTCCTGGCCGACGGGCACATCCTCTCCTCTCGACAGGTGGCCGACCCGGCCCGGGTCGTGGCCGTCGTCGAGGCCACCGCCGAACGGTTCACCGGGGCCGAGGTGATCGTCCGCGTCGGTCACGGCGCGGCCACGCTGCGGGACCGCATCGTCAACGGGCTCCTGGATGCCGGCTTCTCCGTCCAGCTGGTCGACGAGACCTCCACCAGCCCACCCCGGCGTCGGCTCCACGGGGAACGCGACCAGGTCGCCGCCCGGACGATCGCGCTCACGCCCGGGATCCCGATCTACAGCCGGCGGCAGATCGACGTCCCGCCCGGCGAGCTGCGTGAGATCCAGCGCCGCTCCCGGATGGCCGCCCAGGGCGAGGTCACGATCTCCACCGATCTGGCGCGCAAGGTCGCCACCGGCGCGCTTTCCCTGGCCGAGGCCATCGAACGCCAGCAGGCCAAGCAGGTCGGTCGCAGCTGATGACCGGTCCCACGCTCCAACCCTTGCACGACATCGACGCTGTACGCCAGCTGGCCCACCGGGTCTACCAGGACCCAGCCAACCGGGCAGCCACCGGCTGGTTCCAAGAGGATGACAAGGACGAGGCCATCGAGGCCCTCGTCGATCTCTGGGAGCGCCGCTTCAAAGCCGGCTGGTCGATCCATCAAATCGTCGACGAGGACCAGCTGATCGGCCTGGCGGGCCACGGCCCGTTCGACGAGCCCGACCACCCGCCGGGCCTGGCTGTCTACCTTCTCGAGGCCGGCCGGGGGCGGGGGTGGGGGACGAGGATCGCCCAGCGCCTGGTCGACCAAGCTCGCAAGGCCGGCGTCCAGGCCATGGAGACCGTGGCCCACGCCGAGAACACCGCCTCGCACGCGATGCTCGAGCGGGTCGGGTTCGAGGAGGCAGGCCCGTGCGAGGCCGAGTGGGCGGTGGCCTCTGGTGAGCCGTGGCTCCGGTTCGTCAACGAGCTCGACGACCGACGGTGAGCCCAACCGGTTGCTACCTAGCGACGAGGGTGGATGGCTCAACCACCGCTACGTGACGACCGTTGACCCTTGAGCCAACCGTTATGCGGGCCCGGCCAAGTGGAAGACCACGGAGGCTGACGCCTCCAGGGGGTACCAGACATGAAGCAAGCATTCATCCTAGCGGTAGCGCTGACCGCGGCCCTGAGCGTCCCGATGGTCGCCACGGCGACGCACGAGTCCAGCGACTGCTCGCCGACGGCCAGCGAGGCCGATGTCGAGGCCGAAAGCTACGCTGTCTTCGTCGACGACCACGTCCTGCCGGACGACGTCAGCGTCTGGATCTACCAGGAGAGCAACGGGCTCGACGGCATCCAGCGTGGTGACTCGGTCGCGACCGACGAAGCCT
>CAZBKU010000462.1:0-1530 GCA_964492585.1 uncultured Thermoplasmatales archaeon
ACGAGCACCGGCCGACCGACATCGATCACCTGGATCGCCATGTCCGTGGCCTCGATGGCCTCCCTGTCCAGGCTCAGCCGCATGGCCGCCACGTTCAGCAAGACCCTGGGGACCGAGACCTCGGCGCTCGGGGTCTCGACGACCAACTGGCCCTGGCTACGGGTCTCCACCCGAAGGGTCCCCCAGGGGGTCTCCACCGAGGGGAGGTCGCCCTCCTGGCTCAGGTCCTTGCCCTCCACGGCGGCCAGCGCCCGCGCCAGCGCGATACCGGGCAAGAAGGCGTCTGAGGCCTGACCGGGGTCGAAACGTCCGCCGAAGGGCGTCTGGTAGGCAGCCACGGCGATCGAAGGGCGCGGCCGGTTTAAGACGGTTCTCCAGAGCAAGAGCCCCTCGGCCTGGGCCGGGGCCGACAAGGAAACATACTTGTCTGGCGGCCCCCCGAAGCGGGTACCATGGCGACCGATGGCAGCGGGTGGGCCTTCCTGGTCAGCTTGGCCACCGGCTTGCGCGAGGGGAACGCCGCCAGCATCATCCTGGCGGCCATCATCGTCGTGCTGCTCGTGCGCCTGGCCTTGCCGGGCCTTCTGCCGCTGGTCCGGCGCCTGGCGATCCTTGCGATCCTGGTGGCCGGCACCTGGTGAGGGTACCAGCAGGCCCTGGAGCTCGGCCTCAGCAGGACAGCCGCCTGGGTCGTCTTGGGTCTCGGCGGCGTGGTGACCGCGGTCGCGCTGGTCCTCATGGTCAGCAACGCCCGGGCCTTCCATCTGGGGCCCCAGACGCAGCGGGAAGACCAGCTGGTCTCGGGCGGACGCGCCGGGCCCTCGGCCGAACCGGGCGAGCGCAGGGCCGGGGTCCTGGAGGCGACCCTGGCCCGGGCCGAAGCAGAGAAGGCGGCACCGGGGAGCCACGGGCTCTGGACCCGCTGGCGGACCCAAGCGCCCTCCAGGGCGCCCAGCCTGTCGGTCACGCTCTTCCTCATGGCCGCCGTGGAGTTCGCCGTCGTCTCCTCGAGCACGCTCCCGGCCCCGGACCCTGGCGTCGGGCTCGTCGTCTTCGTCTTCTTCCACACGGCCGCCCTGGCCTACGTTATGGCGACCTGGAGGAGCCCGAAGCAGGGCGCGATCCACTACGCTGTGGTGGCCGTCTCCAGCGTGGCTGCCGCGTTGGTCCTCTACTACACCTGGGTCCAGGCACCCCTTGCCGCCAGCGAGCTGCTGGCTTGGGCGTTCTTCTCTGAACCCACCCTGCTTGCCTCGGTGACCGGGGTGGGGTTCTCCCTTGCCGTCAGCGGGCAGGGGTAGTGGCCCTCGGAGGGGGCCTTTTTAAGCCGAGGCGTCCTAGGGCGTCGTATGCACCCGTCCCGGGCCATCCAGGGCAACCGCTCGGACCGGCTGGCAGGCAAGCGCCTGGCGCTGGCCGTCACCGGCAGCATCGCCGCCGTCGAGACGGTCAAGCTGGCCCGGGAGCTGATCCGCCACGGCGCCGAGGTCGTCCCCTTCATGAGCCAGGCGGCCACCGAGATCGTCCATC
>CAZBKU010000463.1:0-1524 GCA_964492585.1 uncultured Thermoplasmatales archaeon
GCGTGCTCGCCCTGGCCCCGGGGGCATCGGCGTGCACCACGACCAGCTGGTACTTGTTCGGCGACAGCCACGCCGCTGCCGATCACGTGATGCAACAAGGTAGCTCCAGCGGGGCGTCGGTCACCGAGGTCAGCGTGCCCGACGGGTCGTGTGCCCTGTGGGGCGCCGACCAAGCCGCCGAGGTCGACGTGACCTTGGAGAAGGACCAGTGGACCGGCGACTTCCATAGCGCCGACGGCGACGCGTTGACCGGCGATGGCAGCGCCTACCAGGGTGCCATCGGCTCGGTCGACGCCAGCGGCACGTTCACCGCCGAGATCTCCGGCATCGACATCGTGTTCGAGGAGAACGGGCCCCGGGCCGACGTCGGCAGCTTCACCACCTCCCAGACCGGCGAGTTCACCGTACCTTCCGGGGACCACCTGGCCTTCGAGTTCTGCAACCAGAGCGGCCAGGAGATGCTCCTGCACACCGCCGGCGAGTCCAAGGTCCAGTCGCCCAGCGACCAGCCCAGCTACCCGACCGTCGAGCTGGCCACCCTGGGCCTGACGGCCGTGGGCTTGGTCGGGGTGGGCCTGATCGCCCACCGACGATCCTGACCCTGCCACCCCGGGCCTCCGGGCCGCCACAGAGCCCGGCCATGCAACCTTCTGGTTGCGTAGGTTTTTGATGTTTCCATCTGTATGGATAGGATAGTATAGGGGGATCCGCTCGTGGGGCGCCTAGGGAGGCCATACCACCGATCGACGCTCAGGGCCAGCGACGCCCTGGGTTCCACGCCGTTCCTTCGCATCGCGTCCCGCAAGCCAGAGGCCCTTGCCGACCCTGGCAGGGCCTCTGCCTCTTCCCTTCTATCCAGGGCCGATCCACGAGCTGCACCACCGCTGTCACCGTCGGCCCAGGTGCCGACGTCCCGATCGCGGCCGGTAGCGGCGCGGAGAACACCCCACCACCTTCTTCGGACGGACCGGCCGTTTGTGTCCCCGAACGGGCGGCCTGGCCAGGGGACCGCGACCCGGGCATCTCCCCGGCGCCCGCGGCTCCCTGGCCGGTGCCTTGCCCGACCATCTCTCTGCAGGACCGGGCCCAGGACCCGGTCACCTGACACCGGGCGCTGATGGCGCCCGATCACGCGCCCCCGCACCTTGCCCCAGGCTGATATCTATCTTTTCACTTCATTGGAAATATATAATCATCTGATCTGGCCCATCAGCCTTGGCCGATCCGCGGGAGCAGGCCACGATCTCATCTTCTCTACGTTCTCACGCTGGTAAGGGGAGATAATCACCATCTGGGTCCGCGCCCCCTGCCTGGGCCGTGAGGGGTTCAGGGGCCCAGGGGCGGGCCAGCGACGCCCTGATCGGCACGGCGATGATCGGCCTTGCTCCCACCCGGTGCCCGCTCCCGGTCGTCCCCAGACGAGGGCCAAGCCCCGGAGGCCGGAGATCGTGGCGGTGACCAGGGAGAGCGATAGATCCTCAGACAGGCGGTTTAGGGCCTATCTAGAGATTAGATTCGACATGC
>CAZBKU010000464.1:0-1522 GCA_964492585.1 uncultured Thermoplasmatales archaeon
GAAGCTGGCCGTCGAGCTCTTGGCGCAGCAGGTGGAGGTCCTCGCCGGTCCCGATGTCCTTGCGCCGGTTGAGCATCCAGGAAGGGGCGACCTCGTGGATGTTGGCCACCGCGTCGCTGAGCTCCTCGATCTGCTCGTCGGACAGGGTACCGATCCGCTCGTTGCGCGGGACGGTGGCGTGATCGGTGACCACGCTGGCCACGCGATCGCCGACACCCTTGATACCGGTCAGGGCTAGGAAGACGGGTTTGTTCCCATCTAGGTCGGTCGCAGCGATGCGGACGATGTAGTTGAAATCGTCCGCCTCGCCCTCTTGTTCCTCGGGGGGCGCGTCGTTATCGTCTGCCATGGGGATCCCTCGCGGCGCCACGGTCGATGGCATGATGGCCTGACGCGGCGCCTGGAGTGGCCTGGCGATGAAAAGGGTCTTATTTAAGGGTATGGGGCCACCCGTGGGCGTGTATCCCGTGGCGCTGGTCAGCTCTGGGCTCGCTCGAGCCGGGGGGTTTCCGGCCACGGCGATGACCCCGAACCCAGCCGACGCCCGTGCTCGCCTTGGCGAGCCCCCGAGGCATGGGGAGCTTGCAGGCGGCTTTCTTTCTCGTGAAGGTCTTTCTTTGGCCGCCTGCAAGGAGCCGATGCCTCCATCAAAGAAAGAGGTTCAGAAGTCGAAGAGACTGGGCTGGTCGCCCTCGTCGTCAGCCTGATCCTCCGCTTCGACGGCTTCCTCGCCGGCGCTTTCCTCGTCGACATCCCCCCCAGACGTCTCTGCCGCCGGAGGCGCTTCTCCGGGAGCCTCGACCTCGACGATCTCCTCTTCGATCTCGTCCTCCCGGGCGGCCTCCAGGATCCGTTGGACCGTCTTGGTCGAGGCCTTGGTATCCAAGAGGAGCGCCAGCTCGTCCTCACCGAGCTCGAGGACGCGAGCCAGGTGCTCGGCGAAGGGCTCGTGGCGCTGGGCCACGAAGCTCAGGGCCGGGATGATGTGCTCGCGGGCCGTAGCTGTGCCGGCGTGGTACTCGGCGCCGACCTTGGCCCCAAGCCCGTCCCGCAGGCTTCGCTGGGCCTTGGAGCGGCTCATCTTGCGCAGCCAGGAGGGGAACTGGTAGCGGGTCCAGCCCCGGTAGATCTGGCGTTTGGCCATGGCGACGCCACCGGTCATCAGATCGCTGGCCACGGCCCAGAACCGGTAGTACTGGGTCCGTCGCGTGGCGCCCAGGAACTCGTCGGCCCGGGCGAGGATGGCCATGGCCCGGGCCCGGTCCTGGGGGTCGGTGTACTCGCGGGGGGCGTTCTCCTCAACCCAGAGCAACAGACTCTCGGGATCCTCGTCGAGCTCTCGGGTGACCTTGCGGGCCTCGTCCATGTCCATGGTGCCCAGGATGGTCTCAAGGGCGTCGAAGATGCTGGAGCGGGCATCCCGGTAGCCCAGGGTCTCGACGTCCTCCATGGTGAGAGAGTCGCCCCCCTTGGCGCGGACCAGAGCCTCCAGGTCGGTGACGGCCGCCCGCACGTCGCCTCC
>CAZBKU010000465.1:0-1518 GCA_964492585.1 uncultured Thermoplasmatales archaeon
GTCGACCAGGCGGCCGACCCCTCCAAGCATGCGGGCCTGGGCCGTCATCTCAGCTTGGTAGGTCTCCTGCCCGTCGCCTTGGTCGATGGTCAACCCCGCGCCGATGCCACCGAGGCCAGAACCGGCCGAGTTCAGGTAGGTGTCGTCCCCGGACCGGTCGATCAGCAGGACGCGGTCGGTGGTGTGGACGGTGTCGCCCTCGGCGCCGACGAGCACGAACGGCAGCTCGAGTTCGGCGTCCTCCAGGGCGGTAGGATCAGCTGTGATCCCAGCTAGCAGATGGGCGGCGGTCGCCAGCTTGGCGCGATCGACGGCCTCCAGGGCCTGGACCAACCCGTTCCACTCGCTGACAAGCGGGGCAGGCAGCTGGTCGGCCGGGGTCGTGGCGACCACCGTGGCCAGATGCATGGCCCGGACCGGGTCGGCTCGGAGCGCGGTCAGGTCGACACCGTCGAGCGCCTGGTCGGTGATCGTTTGGACGGTCACCATGGCGTTGACGAGGTCGGTCAGCTCGGCGGTGGCCGCAGGGGACAGATCGGCGACCTGGTCTTGGATGCTCGCGATCAGCGCATCGTCGACGGTCATCCCGGCCTGCTCGTGGAGGGCGATCAGAGCCTCGTCCAGGGGCAGTTCGCTGACGGCCTGGTCCGGGTGGGCTTCCCAGCCGGCGACGTCGGTGGCCAGGTGGATCCAGGCCTGGGCGCCGGGTTGCCCGTGGGGGATCGCGGCCATGTGGGCGGAGAGCTCGTCGGCGGCCCCGGTCACCGCCTGGGTCCGGCAGGCGTCATCCGGGCAGGCGGCCTGGGCAGTGGTCAACCCCTGGTAGAACGCCGAGGGCGCCGGTTGGTCGACCGTGGTCGCTGGGCTGCTGGTGGCTGGCGCCGGCACGACGGCCAGGAGCAAGGCGACCCCCATGGCCAGGGTCCAGAGGGCGTGGGTCGACCTCATGGAAGCGCCGCCTGGAGGGTCGTTGAGATGGTCGCGGCGCTCGGCCCGGCCTCGGTGGATGGCGTATGCCAGCCTCCCATGGGAGATGGATGGGGACCCCGGCAGTTGAAGCTATCCCCCTCCGAGGGCCGGACCCCCGGCGTCGGTTGGTTGTGCGGGCCCTTCGGTCCGCCTGCCCTCACGCCCGGATCTTACCGAGCAAGCTCCGAGCGATGATCAGCTTGTGGACCTCTTTGGTCCCCTCGTAGATCTCGGTGATCTTGGCGTCCCGGTACATGCGCTCAGCGGGCACCTCGTCGACGTACCCCGTGCCACCGTGGATCTGGACGCACTCGTCGGCGCAGTGGACCGCGGTCTCGCCGGCCCACCACTTGGCCATGCTGCTGGCCTTGGGGACGGCCTCGCCCTGGTCGTAGTGCCAGGCGGCCTTGTAGGTCATCAACCGGGCGGCCTCGGTGCGGGTGGCCATCTCGGCCAGCTTGAACTGGATGGCCTGGAAGTTGGCGATCGGCTGGCCGAACTGTTCGCGCTGCCCGCTGTAGTCGATGGCCCGATCCAGGGCGCCCTGAG
>CAZBKU010000466.1:0-1506 GCA_964492585.1 uncultured Thermoplasmatales archaeon
AATCCGCGGGTTCGTCCAGGTCGGTACCGCACTGTCGGCACTCGTACAGCGGCGCGGCCTCGGCAGAGAGGCGCTGGATGAGTTCGCGGATCACGGGTTCGGTCGGGGTCCCTCATCGAGGAACGCGGCGAGGGCCTCCTCCGGGTCGCCGCCCCGGCAGAGGATAGTCACGATGTCGTCCGGCTGGTTCACCGTCTCGCCGTGGGGGGTCAGGATCCGGTCGCTGCGTTCGATGGCGTGCTCTTGGGGAGCATCCAGGAACGTGTTGCCGGCGTACCAGGTCTTGAAGAACGCGACGGTGGAGCCGTCGCCGCTGCCGGATTCCCCGAGACCGCGGTACTGGTACACGCGGTCGAGGAACTGGACAGCCTGACCCTTGGCCAGGGAGACCTGTTGCTCGATCTGGAACTGGCCGGACTCCCAGGTCCCGCCGTCGAAGCCGGCGGCCTCGACGTTCTTGACGTCCACGATCGTCATGTTGTCGACGCCGGGCTGGCTGCCGTTGAGCCCGAAGGCACAATTGCAGTCATCAGCCGGGTCGTCGTCCTCGATGAACACGTCGTTCCCGACGGTGGGGAACGGGATCGTGCTGTCGTTGCACATCGGCTGGGGCTCGTTGCTGTCCCCATCGGTGAGGATGTACGTCGACTCGAGGTTGACCGTGTCGGCCTGGGTCGCCGGGTCATAGAGCCCTGCGTCCGTGCGCGGGCCCTCGTAGTCGTGGGCCGGCGTGTAGTAGAGCCGCAGGTGCTTCTTCAGGTTCATGTTCCCACCGAAGCAACCGTCGATGTCAGGGTTCCCCTGGCTGATCCACTCGTCTCTATCCGAGCGGATGATCGCCGGGTTGAACGTCACAGAGTCCGACGGGATGACGTCGGGATCGAAGGGTGCCTCTGTGGCGTTGTCATCGTAGGTTGCGTCCGGTTCCAGACCAGGTGTCCCGTAGACGTTGAGAAGGGCCTCGTCTTGGCCGAACAATTCATTTACGTACAACCCCGGAAGCTCCGCGCCCGGATGAAGGGGTCGATGGGCGAACTGGAGCCTCTCTTGATCAACGGGGTTGTCGTGCTCCGCGCTGGCTGATCCGACCATGAAGAGACTGAACCCCACGGTCAACATCAAGCCAGCAGCGAAGACTGTCGCTAGCTTGCTTACGCTACGTCGTCTAACCCCCATTCTCATATACCTTCAGCCTCCATTGGCTGGAGTGTGAGGTCGGGTACCTTCTCCCGTCCTCGCACCCCCAATGGACTGGTGATTTTTATAGGTTTCCCCTCAAGCAGCCCGTCCATTGTGGATGGAAGGGGGCCGTCATGCCAGGCTCAACGTGCCGGGCTGTCGACCGGTCCATGTGCCCCTCTACCAGGGGGCCAGCCGGGTCTGGGGGGAGGGTCCGGATCGCCGGGCCCCCCGATCCGGGTCTTTCTATCATCGCTTGTCGACTCGAATCTCTAGATAGGCCCTAAACCGCCGGTCTGAGGATCTATCGCTCTCCCTGGTCACCGC
>CAZBKU010000467.1:0-1500 GCA_964492585.1 uncultured Thermoplasmatales archaeon
CCCGGGCCAGCCAGGGCCTTGGGGTCCGCTGCCTGCTGGACGCTGACCTCGAGGAGGGGGTAGCTGAGCACCTCAGCGATCCGGTCGACACTCGCTGGCTCAAGGACCCCGGGGCCACCCAGCTCCTCGTGGTCGACCGCCGGGAGATCCTGCAGTGGTTGATCATCGATCCCAGCCAGCGGATGGCCTTGGACGGCGAGGCCGGCGTCCAAAGCAACGCTCCGGGCCTGGTCACCCCGGCTGCCCAGCTCTTGGATCTGGCCTGGTGAGCCACGGCCGGGGAGGATACCGGGCGAGGCCCGCCCAGAAAGCTGATACCCCCCATGCCCGATGCGCCGCTGAGCGGCCCGCCACATTCCCTGGCCCAACCGGCAGGCAGGCCCCGTGGCCGCGGACACGGGTTCGACCTTGAGCGCTGGAACCGAGACAAGCGACGAACGAGACGCCTTCGCCAGCCGCCTGGGCTACGTCCTTGCCATGGTCGGGAGCGCCGTGGGCCTGGGCAACCTGGTACGGTTCCCCTTCGTGACCAGCCAGGAAGGTGGGGCGATCTTCGTGCTGCTCTACCTGGCCGCCGTCTTCCTCATCGGTATCCCCATGCTCATGGGCGAACTCATGCTCGGGCGACGGGCCGGCCGGAACGTGGTCGACACCTTCGACATCCTTGGGGGTGGCCACTGGAAGATCGTGGGCCTCTTCTTCGTCGCGTTCAACATCTTCGTGATGAGCTGGTTCTCCGTGGTCGGCGGGTGGACCATGATCTACATCGTCGACGGGTTCGATCCCACCTTCTGGGCTGAGCCCGTGGAGTTCTTCCTGGCGGAGACCGAGGGTCCGCGGGCCCTTGCCTACCACGCGATCTTCATCGGCCTCACCACGCTGGTCGTCGCCCTTGGCATCTCCGGCGGGATCGAGCCGGCCGTCAAGGTCCTCCTCCCGCTGTTGGGGGTGATCCTGCTGGGGCTCTCGATCTACGGGCTGACCCTGGATGGGGCCGCTCAGGGGATCGAGTTCTACCTCGAACCCTCCCTCGATCAGATCGACGCCAACACGTTCACGGCCGCTGCCGGCCAGGCCCTCTTCTCTATGAGCGTCGGGTTCGGTGCGCTGATCACGTACGCCAGCTACATGAGCAGGGACTCCAGCCTCTCCGAGGATGGCGTAGCGGTGGGCATCTCGGACACCGCGGTGGCGCTCACCGCGGGCTTCCTGATCTTCCCGTTGCTCGGTGCCTTCGGCTTGTTGGGGTCCTCGGCCGTGGCCGATGGCGGGCTGGGCGTGGCCTTCCTGGGGCTGCCGGTCGCCTTCCAGAGCATCGGTGGGACCCTTGGCATCATCGTCGGGCTCGTCTTCTTCGCCCTGCTCTTCGTGGCCGCCCTCTCCAGTTCGATCAGCCTGATGGAGGTCGGGGCCTCCTGGCTGACAGACCGCCAGGTCCCCCGTTGGAAGGCCGCGGTGCTGCTGGGCCTGACCATGTACGGCGTCGGCATCGTCATGGCG